>JAHIPN010000145.1 GCA_018894595.1 bacterium | reverse complement strand
TTTATATAATAAAATATCCTCTTATTAATCGCTAATAAGAGGATATAATTTTTTCTTTTTATCCCCTTATTAGTTTCTCTGAACTAATTTAAAAGGGTCACTTTTATTTTATTTTCTTAATAATATATTAAAAGCTCTCAGCAGTCAAATAATTTTTAACAATAATTTATAAAAAATTTAACCTTATTACAACTACATTTATAATTATACTATAATAATTTCTTCCGCTATTGTATTGCCTCTTTCAAAGATTTGACAAAACTTTTTACTTGCCCTAATAACATAGATAAATCATTTTGATAATTTTCTATTATCTTAACTACTGCACTCCCTACAATTATTGCATCAGTATATTTTATCATCTCTTTCGCCTGCTTAGCATTGCTGATACCAAAGCCTATTGCCAACGGAATATCTGTATAGGGACGAATTTTTCTTATCATCTCCGCTACATCCAAAGAAAGGTTTTCTCTTATCCCGGTTACTCCCGTAACAGAAACACAATAAATAAAACCCCGAGCCACTTTAGCTATTGCATTAATTCTTTCCGGAGTACTAGTAGGGGTTATAAAAGAAATTAATTCTATCCCAAACCTCTCGGTAATGCCCCGCAATTCCTTGCTCTCCTCTAAAGGCAGATCAGGAACAATAAGACCATCCACGCCAACCGCCTTGCTACCTGTCACAAAACGATCTAAACCGTAATAAAAAATAGGATTATAGTAAGTCATTAGAGCAATCGGGACAGAAGATTTTTTCCGTATTTTTTCTATTGTGCTTAATATTTTGGGAATAGTCACTTTTCCGTTCAAGGCTCGCTGAGAAGCCTGTTGGATAGTAGGCCCATCCGCCAAAGGATCTGAAAAGGGTATACCCAACTCTACTACATCAGCCCCCGCCTCAGCTATGCTATAAACTAATTCTTCAGTTACTTTTAAATCAGGATCTCCTGCAGTTATATAAATAATCAAAGCTTTTTCTCCACGATCTTTTAAACGACGTAAAACTTTTTCAATCTTCATCACTTCACCCCCAATTTATCAATAACTACTTCTGTATCTTTGTCTCCCCGACCAGAAAGACAGACAACCACAACCTCTTCTTTTTTGGTCTTGGGGATTAACTTTGGCAAATAAGCCAGGGCATGGGCACTTTCTAAAGCGGGAATAACTCCTTCTGTTCGTGAAAGCAATTGAAATGCTTTTAAAGCTTCATCATCAGTTACTGAGACATAACTGGCCCGGCCAGTTTTCTTTAGATAGGCATGTTCAGGACCAACACCGGGATAATCGAGACCAGCTGATATAGAATAAGCCTCTTTTATCTGTCCATTTTCATCCTGTAAAAGATAACTCTTTGCCCCGTGAAGTATCCCTATATTTCCAACACCAAGAGTAGCCGCGTGTTCTTGAGTAGCTAAGCCATGCCCCGCAGCCTCAACTCCAAACATTTTTACTTCCCGGTTATCTTTAAATTCATAAAATAGCCCCATAGCATTACTGCCTCCGCCTACACATGCCACCAAATAATCAGGTAAACGTCCTTCAATTGCTATAATCTGTTCCTTGGTCTCTTTTCCAATTATTGATTGAAAGTCCCTTACCATCATCGGATAAGGATGAGGTCCAACTACCGAACCGATAATATAATAAGTAGTTCTCACATTTGTCACCCAATCTCTAATTGCCTCATTCACCGCATCTTTTAAAGTTTTGCTCCCTGATCTAACCGGAATCACTTCTGCCCCTAAAAGCTTCATTCGAAAAACATTAAGAGCCTGTCGTTTTATGTCGACTTCTCCCATATACACCGCACAGGAGAAACCAAATAAAGCTGCTACCGTAGCCACAGCAACACCATGCTGGCCAGCTCCGGTTTCAGCAATAATCCGTTTTTTCTCCATCTTCCGGGCTAAAAGCACTTGCCCTATAGTATTATTAATTTTATGAGCACCAGTATGATTTAAATCTTCTCGTTTTAAATAAATTTTTGCCCCTCCTAACTCTTCGGTTAATCTTTTGGCATAATAGAGAAGAGAAGGTCTCCCAATATAATTCTCAAAATAATATTGTAGGTCCCTCTGAAAATCTTCGTCTCCTCTTGCCTCCTGATAAGCAATTTCAAGTTCGGATAGGGCTGGCATTAAAGTCTCTGGCACGTATTTTCCGCCAAATTCAGCGAAATATCCTCTTTGATCGGGTAATATCTTTCTCATTTTCCCACCTCTTTACTTCCTTGATAAACCTTTTTATTTTTTTACTATCTTTACGACCATCTGTTTCTACCCCACCGCTTACATCCACTCCCCAAGGACGGGCAATACTAAGTGCTTGATAAATATTATTCGAATTTAAGCCACCTGCTAAAATTACTAATCCGTGTCCTTTGATAGTTGCTATCTCTTCCCAAGGGAAAGACTTTCCAGTTCCCCCATCTGCACCTGGCTGATAGGTATCAGCTAAAAATACTTTTATTACCCCTTTATATCTTGCTGGATCAGGAAAAAGCCGGCCATCTTCTGCTACTTTAATTGCTTTTATTACCTGTCTTTTAAATTGTTGACAATAATCAACACTCTCATTGCCATGAAATTGGAGAGTCGTTAAATTACAATATTCAGCAATCTCTTTTACTAAAGAAATTGGAGCATCAACAAAAACCCCCACTCGTAACACGTCCGCAGGAATAGTATCCATAATTTTTTTTGCCTTCTCCGGGGTAAGCTGT
>JAHIPN010000144.1 GCA_018894595.1 bacterium | reverse complement strand
ATGGATAACCGCCAGCATCAAATCCCTGATCGGTTCACTAAATCTTGCCTTCATTCCATTTCTAAGCATTATTTCACTGATGAAAGTTGTTCGTCCCGGAAGATCATAAATAACAAAACCTGCTATCTTTTTTAAATTCTCTAAATGGTTGCCAAAATAATATCCTATATAATAAAGGGATGCCAATATACCCAATAGAAAATCATCTGCCGCAGGAGTTAAACCCGGTCCCAAGCCAATAAGTCGTTTTGAAGCTTCAGTTATCTCCTTATAATCAAAGTCACTTATTCCCTTTGCCAATCTTTTTACAGGATTTATAATAAAATTTTTATAATTATTATCTACTTTATTTTCATCGAGAATAGAAGCTACACCTTCTATTTCTCCGTATTTTAGGGTCAAATCACGAATTTTTTCTATATTTTCATTAAGTATTTCTTCTGAAATTTTAGACCTGAAAAATAAAGGTGATGAATCCCAAACCTTAGCCCCAGTAAGTTTGATAGAAATACAGACCTCTGGCATCTTTATTTCATCTTTATTTATAACAGCTTTTATCCCGGTTTTAAAGCCAATAGAGCATAGTTTTTGGTCTTCTGTAATATCTAATTTAATCGCAGATGGGTAATTAGGAAGCTTTGGAGATATAAGAGTAACTAATCTATTTTTATCTAATTGAATATTACAGGCATGATCAAATACCGAATGAACAATTCCATCAACTGTTTTAGAGGTAAGAGTATCAATTAAATCAGAAGCTACAGACTTTGCTAACAGCATAACAATTCCTATAAGAATTTTTATTTATAAATTTTTTACTTTAAACGTTATTCTAATTAATGTAAATGTATAAGAAATTAATTTTCTGTAAATTTTTTACTCTTATATTAGGAAACGGGAATACTTTTAAATTATTCTGGTAAAACCTTATTTAAAATAATTCCTACTATTGCACCTAAGGCCATTCCGGCTATTTCAACTTTAGCATCACCCAGAGGTATAGATAAAACTGCTCCACCAAGACCAAGAACCAGAACAACTGCAGAAATAAGTAGATTCCTTGAACGAGTAAAATCTACTTTGTGTTCTACAACTGTCCTTATTCCAATGGAGGCAATCATGCCAAAAAGAACTATAGAAATTCCTCCAATAAGAGGAGTGGGTATAGTAGAAATAATGGCACCGAGTTTCGGAACAAGCCCAAGAAGAATTGCAAATACTGCAGCAATCGCCATAATAACTGGATGATATACTTTAGTTAAGGCAAGCACTCCTGTATTTTCGGAGTAGGTCGTATTAGCAGGTCCACCAAACATTGCCGATAATGAGGTAGCTAAACCATCTCCAATTAAGGTTCTGTGTAACCCTGGATCTTCAATAAGATTTTTCTCAACTGTTGCACCTATAGCTAATATATCACCGATGTGCTCAACCATAGTAGCGATAGCAACAGGCGCAATAATCATTATGGCAGTCCAATTAAACTTTGCCACTGTAAATTCTGGCCATCCTATCCATTTGGCCTGGGCAATAGGAGTAAAGTCAACTGCTCCAGTTAAAATCGCAACTAAATAGCCCACAAAAATTCCAGTAAGAACAGGTAGAACCTTGAAAAATCCTTTTGCATACATACTTACAGCGGTAACCACAACAAATCCTACTAAAGCAAGCCCCCAATTCCCTGTTGCCATATCTATGGCAACAGGTGCCAGTTTCAATCCAATAACTATGATTATCGGTCCAGTCACTACAGGCGGGAAAAAGGTTAAAACTTTTTTAACACCAAATACACTTACTAATCCTGAAAGAATTAAATACAATAAACCTGCAATAACAATACCTCCACAAGCATAAGGCAAACCAAATTTATCAGCAACTACTAATATAGGGGCAATGAAAGCAAATGATGACCCAAGAAATGCTGGAACCTTGCGCTTGGAAATAACATAAAATAACAGTGTGCCACATCCTGCCATAAACAAAGCGACTGAAATATTAAGTCCGGTAATAATAGGGACTAAAACAGTTGCCCCAAACATTGTAAACATATGTTGAAGACCTAAAATTATTTTTTTTGCAGGATCAATATAATCTCCATCCCTTATAGCTTCCATTTCTAAAGAAGTGTCCTTTTTCAAAATGCATTCCTCCTTCTATTTATTTTTTCTCTTATATTCCCGTTTCCTAATTAATCTTATTACCTTTATTAAATTCACATCAACTGCTGTCTACGTTTCTTATTTATTCTTACTCTTTATCGCTTTTAAAACTTTTTCTGCAGTAATGGGTAGGGAATTAATTCTGCAGCCAATCGCATCAAAGACTGCGTTAGCAATAGCTGGTGCAGTTGGTACCATGCAGGGTTCTGCAATTCCTCTTGCCCCCCAAGGTCCCGTAGGTTCTGGAACCTCAACTATGCTAATCTTCATTTCAGGGACATCCCCTACTGTGGGTATCTTATAATCAACAAAAGAGGGATTTAAGACTTTACCCTTTTCTAATTTTATCTCTTCAAATAGGGCAGAACCCAATCCCTGAACAATACCGCCCTCAATCTGGGTACAAACAAGTTCAGGATTAATAGCTTTCCCT
>JAHIPN010000143.1 GCA_018894595.1 bacterium | reverse complement strand
ATTTCTCTTTGGCAATCTTTCCTCTATTGCTCATAGTATTCACCAAGAAAGAAAGTTATTATTATGACTATTTTGTTTTTTCTCTAATCTTTTTCTAACTACCCCACTAAAGTTTACACTAACGGGTTTTCTAACTACCCCACTAAAGTTTACACTAACGGGTTTTCTGGCTTAAAATTTATAACTTTATAATATATTCTGATTTTAAAAAATCAACGTACTGCAGTACTTAAATTAAGCAAAAATGTAATTTCTTACCACAGTACTATTTTAAAATTCGATTAGTACCCTAGTACTGTTTTTGAAAATAGATAATCATGAAAAATAAAACCCTCATTTTAAAATCAGAAACTCACATAATTCTTTGATTAATAATTTTCGTCAATATACAATGGCTAATCTTTCAGACAACCAAAACATATTAATGAAAATTGTCTTTTAAGATAATTATGCAAGTTTCCCCAATAAAATGAGGGTTAAAATTATTTATTATTTATAAATAGAAGTCAACTTGTTAAAAAAATTAATTATTCATTATTTTTTTAAAATCTATAAGCATTTTTCCTTTATCATATAATAGTTTGTTAACATTTACTGGAAACGCCCTTTTTACAGCTTCTTTAATATTTATTGAGTCCTTTAGCTTCACTTCAGGACGAACAGGAATTACATTTTCTTTCATAAGTATTAACTGTCCTTCAATAGAAATAATATAATCATAAAGTTTTTTGGCAGCTTCAACATTTTTAGTTGATTTAAAAATTGTAATAGGACTGGGAACAGCAATAATCCCTTCTTGTGGGTAAACAAAATCAACAGGATAGCCTTCTTCCTTCTTTGTCTTTGCAATATATATTGCACCTATCCCAATATCAAACTCTCCTTCTGCAATCTTGTCAATAACTGTAACAGAATTATCAACTATTTTTATCCCATTTTTCTTCAAGTCATAAATATAGTTCCAACCAAAGTTTTTATTTTGGATTAAAGCAGCTACAGTATAAAATGTAGTGCCTGAAATTGACGGATTAGTCATAATTACTTTATTATTAAAGCAGGGCTTTAATAAATCATTCCAACTATTAGGAATATTATTAATGACTAATTCCGTATTATATATTAATCCTAATGTAACAATCCTAGCTGCGCAAAAGTAATTATCTTTATCTTTAAGTGCAGATGGGATAGTCAAAGCTTCTTCTGACTCATAAGGAAGTAATATGCCTCTTTCTTTTAATATATAATAATATGTAGGATCTCCAATCCACATGATATCGGCTTTTATATCCCCTATTTTGTCTTCATTCAATATTTTATCAATAATTTCTCCGGTACCTGCAGAATAATAATTCATATTAATTTCGGGGTATTTATTAGTAAACCCTTTCTGTAATGCTTTTAATTGTGTTTTTTTCATTGAAGAATATAGAACAATATCTATTTTATCATTACAAAATACTTTATTTTCAAATAAGCAATTATTAGTGAATAGTATCAACATTATAATAAGAAATATTTGAATATATTTATTTTTAAATATTTTAAAAATAAATAACATTTAATAACCACTCCTTTCTATATTGTATTAAATCCGCCTTAACATTGTGATTTTACTATTCTTTTGATTGACCTATCCCTGCTTTAATAGCCAGAATAGATACTTGCGCTCTATCATGTAAGCCAATTTTGTTATATATATCACTAACATAGTTTTTAACTGTTTGTTCTGCAATAAATATTTTCTTTGAAATTTCTTTATTTGTATGACCCTGTGCTATTAAAGTTAAAATCTCTTTCTCTCTCTCGTTCATTTCCTTTAGCCAAGTTGGCTCCGCATATTGTTTTTTTTCTTTTGTATCAATTTCTATTTGTATTAAATCTTGTAAAGATTGTGAAACTTTTCTGAGCCTCTTAGATAGTATCCTGGCTACATAAATTCCAAAGAAAATTAATAATAAGGCATTTGAAATAAATAAAATAAATAATATATTATTCGAAGTTTTTGACAAATTTTCAATTTTCTTTATTTCATTAGTCCCTTTTAACCTATTTGAAGCTTTAAAGGAAATTATATCATTTTTTATTTGGTCAATCTTGTTAGTTAAATTTTCTAATTCTAGTTCATTAAAACCTTCTTTTTCTATATCATCAAATATTTTCAGCATTGATATTACACTATTACTTATATTAACAACATAAACACTTTCAGGATATATTTTTATCACAGTTGCTAAATTAGTTATTGTTTCACTAGCAACATCATTTATCTTATTTATATCAGCTTTCCCTATTAACCCTAACGTATATAAAGTTTCAAAGTGATTCAATTGCTCTTCTAATAATCTAATTTCTATAGTACCCTCGGTTGTTTTTTTATATATTTCTTCAGAAGATCGTGTTAAATTATCAATATGTTTATAAACAAAAAACCCTGATAATATAAATAACGTTGCAACAACAATTATTAACAATTCTATTTGTATTAGTATTTTCTCTTTTTTTAGTATTTTTACAATTCTCATTGTATTCCTATTAATTTATTTATTTCTGTAAATAATACCAGTTATATTCAAATATATCCTAAAATAATATTACGCCCTTTAGAAAAAAAATCCTCTATTAAAGTAAACAAACCGCCTGCATAGCAGTTGGAGTCAAGAAAGAGGTCTCTAAAAGAGGCTAAATTCTTGTTGCTTATCATCTTCGCTTTTTTCTTTTTCTTCTTGATATTCTATATATTTTCTTATTTTATTCTCATCCAAACCTGTAGTACTTACACAATATCCCCAACTCCAAAAATGGTTTCCTTGATAGAGCTTCCTTTTGAGAATAAGATAACTTTTAAAAAGTCTTATCACTATCTTACCTTTTAGCATTATCATTACTTTGGATATCGAAACCATTTAACCATTTTTTAAAATTCTAATCTCTTTAAATTAATACTTCTTTCAAAGCTCTCGACTCCCTGGTTTTACTACTGGAATTCCTTTTTTACATAAAGGGCATTCCTCAGGAAGATATGTCTTTATATCTACAGTCAGGAGTTTTTCAGTCTTTATTCCAAAATCTACTTTTCCTCCGCTTCGGTCAATCAATACTCCTACTCCTACAACTTTTCCCTTTCTTGATTTTACGATATCTATAACTTCCCTTACCGAGCTTCCGGTGGTAGTGACATCTTCCACTACTATTACTTTTTCTCCCGGGTTTATCTCAAAACTACGCCGTAGGGTCATCTTACCATTTTCTCTTTCGGTAAAGATTGCTTTCACCCAGGGCCCTAATACTCGAGCCATCACGTGAGCCATAATAATGCCTCCGATAGCGGGTCCCACGATTACATCAATATCGTCTCCTCTAAACTTCTTCCCCAGTTCACTGCAAAGATTATGCATAAATTCTGGATGTTGCATAATTTGGGCACATTGAATATAAGTATCGCTATGCACTCCTGAGGTTAATTTAAAATGTCCTTTCTGTATAGCTCCCGCATCTTCAAATTTTTTCATTACCTCTTCTGTTTTTATAATCATCTTTTAATCTCCCTCTATTTCTCTTAATATTTCTTTTGCTGCTTCTACCGGATTAGCGGCATTTCTTATCGGCCTTCCTATTACCAAAAAATCAGCCCCTAATTTTATGGCTTCCCGGGGAGTCATTACTCTTTTCTGGTCATCGGAAGATTTGCCCGCAGGACGTATCCCGGGAGTTAAAATTACAAAATCTTCTCCACAGTCCTTTCTTATCTCCTTAATCTCCCAGGAAGAAGCTACCACTCCATCAAGACCGGCAGTTTTAGCTAATTTAGCCAGATGAACTACTTGTTCTCCTAATCTTTTTTTTATGCCTATCTCTTTTTCTAAAATTTCCTGATTGATACTGGTAAGTAAAGTTACTCCTAAAATTATAGGTTTTCTAATACCTAAACTCAAACTAATTTTTTTACTGGCCTCAGCGGCTGCTTTCATCATTTCATATCCCCCGGAGGTATGGACATTAAAAATATATACCCCCAATTTAGTAGCTACTTCAGCCGCCCGAGCAACGGTATTGGGTATATCGTGAAATTTTAAATCCAAAAAAACCTTACCTCCCTTTTTGTTTACCATATCAACTACCTTAGCCCCCTCAGCAGTAAATAGTTGGCTTCCAACTTTAAATACCCCCACATAATCACTTAATTCACCCACCAATTCCTCTGCTTTTTTAAAATCGTCTACATCCAGAGCCAGAACCAATCTTTCTTTTGCGGATAATTTCATCTTCTCTCTCCCTATTTTTATTAAATTTTCATACTTCCTACTAATTCATTTATATCTTTAATGTTATTTTCTATAAGATATTTTTCTATTCCTTCTATAATTTCAATAGTTACCCTGGGATTTACAAAATTTGCTGTTCCTATCTCTATTGCCCGGGCTCCAGCAATGATAAATTCCAGGGCATCCTCAATTTTTATTATCCCCCCTATTCCGATAATCGGGATCTTTACCGTCTGAAATACCTGCCAGACCAACCAGAGGGCTACCGGTTTTACCGCCGGACCGGACAGACCACCACTGATATTAGCTAATTTAGGTTTGCGAGAATCAATATCTACTGCCATACCCACTAAAGTATTTATTAGAGATAAAGCATCCGCTCCTGCTTCTTCAGCAGCTTGGGCAATTATTTTTATATCTGTAACATTAGGAGTCAATTTTACGATAAGAGGGAGAGTGGTAACTTTCCGAATACTACTTACAATTTTATAAGTTGCTTTAGCATCTGTCCCCCATGCCATATCTCCATTTTTGACATTAGGACAGGAAATGTTGACCTCCAGACCAGCAACTCCCATCTCCTT
The DNA here is from genome assembly GCA_018894595.1 of bacterium. The sequence continues at coordinate 741 of JAHIPN010000143.1, read as the reverse complement.
AGAAACTTCTCCTAATCTTTGAGCTAATTCCACATATTCTTCTATGGTATCCCCGGAGATATTTATAATCACCGGAGTATTGAATTTTTGTAAATAAGGCAATTTTTCTTTAATTAAAACTTCCACCCCTACATTCTGTAAACCAATAGCATTAAGCATCCCCGAGGGAGTTTCTATAATTCGAGGAGGTGGATTTCCTCTCTTTGGTTTTAAGGTGATTCCCTTTAAAACCATTGCCCCCAATCTATCCAAATCAATAAAGGGAGAAAACTCTTCACCATAGCCAAAAGTACCTGAAGCAGTCATCACCGGATTTTTTAATTTTATCCCGGCTATTTCCACTTCTAGATTTGGTTTATTAATCATCCCAGACCACCTCACTTCCTTCAAAGACAGGGCCATCCACACAGATTCTTTTAAATTCATACTTAATTTTGTTTTCTTTTTTATCTTTAATTTTTATTTTGCAAACACAGCCTAAGCAAGCACCTATTCCACAAGCCATTCGTTCTTCCAAAGATACCTGGCAATTAATATGGGCATTTAAAGAAATACCTACAATCTTTTTCAGCATAAGCTTCGGTCCGCAGGCAAATACCTGATCCGCTAACCATCCTTCTCTAATATTTCCTTCTAATAAATCAGCAACCAGACCTTTATGCTTGTAACTTCCATCATCAATTGCAACATCTACTTTTACCCCTAGAATCTTAAAGCTTTCCTCTCCTATGACCAACTCTT
>JAHIPN010000142.1 GCA_018894595.1 bacterium | reverse complement strand
TGACTTAAGAAATACTGGACTTTGACTTAAGAAATACTGGACTTTGACTTAAGAAATACTGGACTTTGACTTAAGAAATACTGGACTTTGACTTAAGAAAAAAATCTGTAACCCCTTTTTTATAAGGGTTTGCTGGAACATACAATATTAACAATATTAACAACAACAACAACAGAGAGATGTTGTTGTTATTTTAAAAAAATTAAAGAGGGAAGAAATGAAAAAACCCAAAGAGATCACTATAGAAAAGAACAATAAAATTGACTTACCAAAGATAATAAATTCCGAAGTAAATTTATTAGTATTCCCGTTTTTTGCATTAGAAAGAAAAAATAAAAAATTAGAAACTGAATATAAAGATATAGTTAAAAGAGGAGATCAAAAAATAGAAATTATTTGGAATGTTTCGGCAAATCCAAAATATGGATATCCTGGTCTTTTTGATAGAGAAGTTCATAAAACTATTGAACAAATTATAACAGAGATATTAAAAAAAGATAATATTATTAAAAATCCTATTAGATTTTCCGTTTATGATTTATGTAAAAGAATGTTGATTAGTACTTCCGGAGGGAAAAATTACCGCAAGGTAAAAGAGGCTTTAGAGCGGATAAGAATGACTGGAATAAAATCAGAAGGGGCTTTTTATTATAAAGGCAAAAAACAGTGGATCTCTAGTGTTTTTGGATTGTATGATGGAATAATATTTAAAGGCGAACAATTAGAAGATGGTACTATTGCAGAAACAAATTTATTATATTTAAACGATATTTATCTCCAAAACTTAAACTCTTTTTACATAAAACCAATTGATTTTAATTACTTCCAAAGTCTCAAAAGCAAAATAGCTTCGAGACTTTATGAAATATTAGGGGTAAAGTTCTATGGTTTAAAGAATAAAAGGCAAAATTTTATCTGTTATAAATATTCTAAATTATGCCAGCTTCTTCCTGTAACCCCTCATGAATATATCTCTTTAGCTAAACAACAATTAGACCCGGGTAATAATGAACTTAGAGATACCGGTTTTATTTCAAAATATGATTGGAGTGAAAATGGAGATAAGGACTGGCTTATATATTATTGGCCAGGAGAGAGAGCTAAAGAAGAAATGAAAAAGGCAAAGATAAAGAGCATTAATAATCAGACAGAAAAATATCTACCAGGATCAAAAGAGGAAGTAGAAAAATATTCTAAAGAGCAGGTTGATTTAGTCAATAAGTTAGTAGAACTTAATGTTTCTAAAGTAACTGCTGAAAATCTAATAAAAAATAATGATCAAGAATTAATAAAAAAATGGATTGAGGCAATTAATTATTCTAACGCTGATGATAAAGCGGCCTATTTAGTGAAGGCCATCAGAGAAAATTGGCAGGTCCCGGAGGAATATTTAAGGGAAACAAAAGAGAAGCAACGGAGAGAAGAAGAGGAAAAAATAGAATATATTAAAATCAAACAAAAAGAAGAAGAGAATAAAAAGAGGCGGGAAGAGATTAAAAAGATAGAACAAATTTATAATTCACTTGATCCTCTACAGCAGGAAGAGATAAGAATAGAAGTAGAAAACAGACTGCCTGATTTTTGGAAAGTGCAATTAAATAAGGAAAGAGTTAAAGGAAAAACATCAAAAATGCTCGAGGTTGTCTTAGAAGAAAAGAGTAGAGAAATAATAAAAGAGTGGATTAAAGATAGAAAAATAAGTTTTAAATTGTAAACACTACTCGAAATTAGTATATATTAGGGTGTAAAAAATTCTCTTTCTCGAACTCCTGAAGCTATATTATATATTGGATTGAAATAAAAGAGCAAAAAAATTATAAAAAAAGAAGGATTTTTAAAATAAGCGTAGTATATATAATATAAACAATCAAAAAAAACAAAATATACATATAATTTATAAATTTGATAATTTGATAGTTAATTTAGGAAGTGTTTTATATGTGTCCTGCTAAATCATTAAAGTTTGCTGTATTAATTTTACTTCTCACTTCTCTCATTATATTTTCTGGCTGTGGAGGATGGAATCCTACAACGCCACCAATTCCGCCAGAACCAGAACCCATAGAAATTATCATTCCCGATACCACCAAAGTTGTAGATGAAGAAACAATACAAGAAATAATTTCTGTCTCAGAAGATCAAAGTACTGTTGTTTTTAAAAGTTCTACTCCTCAATTAGAAGAATTAGCCCCAGGAGATATCATCGCTATGGGGGTAACAGAAAATACACCAAAGGGCTTACTCCGTAAAGTTAAAAATATTACTAAAGGTGCAAAAGATAGTAGTGAAGTTATTGTAGAAACCGAATTTGCTACCATAGAAGAAGCTATAGAACAAGGTGAATTTTCTTTTAATGAAGCTCTAAAGGCAGAAGATGCAAAAGAGCCAGTTTATTATGTAAAAGGAGTAGAATTTATAAGAGATAAATCTACAATGAAAGACAGTAAAATACAAATTTTGGATTTTAACTATAAAATTGATACTATTATCTACGATGCCGATAATAATCCAAAAACCGAAGAGGATAACATTGTCTTAACCGGGCAGGTATCTTTCGATTATGATTTGTTATTTTCCGGTAAAATTGCCTTTCCCCATCAATTAAAAGAACTAAATTTTCAAAATATATGCGAAATAGAAAAAAGTTTAGGGGTCAAGGTAGGAGGTTCAGCAAAATTATTTAAACGCGAAAAGGTACTATGGACTCAGTCGTTGGGGACCAAATTAGTCATGATTGGCCCTGTTCCCGTTGTCCTTTCTCCCGAAATAACTATAAAAGCCACTGTTGAGGGTGAAATATTTGCTGAGCTAACCGCTGAGGTCACCGATACAAATATCTATACGGTAGGTATTCAGTACAATAATGGCAGCTGGCAGCCTATCAGTAGTCACGAATATATCCCCACTACTCCATCCTTGTCTTTATCTGTAGGTGGAGACGTAACTTTTGGGATTGGTCCGATTTTGGAGTGCGAAGTAGATTATGTGGCGGGTCCCTATTGTGGTGTAATTTTATATGCAGTGGTGTTAGCAGATATTTATGAAAATCCTTGGTGGACGATCTATGGAGGTATATTAGCTCAAGCTGGAGTGAAGATAGAAATCTTTAGTAAGACAATCGCCTCTGCTGATCTGACCATATTTCCCAATTTGCAAATAATAATAGCTCAAGCTGATGGACCTTTTTATGGTACCAATCATCCTCCGGTAATCGCTAGTCTTACTGCTAATCCCTCCAGTATCAATATAAATGAGACTACCGCTATAACCTGTACTGCCTCTGACGAGGATGTTGATGATACCCTTACTTATACCTGGACTAAAAACGGAGGGACATTTGAGGGAAGTACCTCAGGGTCAACCATAACCTGGAAGGCCCCATCTACCAAAGGCAGCTATACGGTTACTTGTGCAGTAAGTGATGGGGAAGCAAGTGATAGTGATCAAGTAATTGTTTCAGTAGGAGACGTAAATCATCCCCCGGAAATAAATTCCGACCCAGTTACTTCTGCAACTAAAGGACAACCATATAGTTATGATGTCAATGCCACAGATCCTGATGTTGGTGACACCCTGACCTATTCCTTTAATGCAAAACCGACAGGAATGAATATTAATTCTTCAACTGGACTAATTACCTGGACTCCCACTGCAACTGGAAGTTTTGGAGTTACTGTAAAAGTATCTGATGGAGAGCTCTTTGATACTCAGAGTTTTACTATTACAGTGTCAGAAATTCCTCCCATTCTCACCAATCCTACTGTGATTACGGTAAAAACTACCAATATAACTGCAACCAGTGCTACGCTTTATGGTAATATCACTAATACCGGAGGAGAAAATTGCAATGAGAGAGGTTTTGTTTTACAGGATTTAACTTCTGGGACTGTAGTAGGCACTATTTATACCACAGGGAGTTATGGAACTGGAGAGTATTCTCAAACCAAG
>JAHIPN010000141.1 GCA_018894595.1 bacterium | reverse complement strand
TCCCTAAATGCAGCATATCCGGATTGGTTACCACAATATGTCCTTTCTTGCGGATGGCCTGCCGGGCTGAAGACGGGGTATCTCCATCATAGGTATAAGTCCTAATTCCCTCATCCAGGGCTTTAACTAATTGATACAATTCAGTCAATTGGTCTTGAGATAAAGCTTTAGTGGGAAACATATAAAGAGCCCGGCTATTTTCATCTCTTAAAATAGAATCCAATACCGGCAGATTATAACAGAGAGTCTTGCCTGAGGCAGTAGGTGTAACTACTACTACATTCTTATGGTTTCTTATAAATTCCAAGGCAGAAGCCTGATGAGAATAAAGTTTACTAATGCCTTTCTCTTTCAAAACCCTTACCAGTCTATCCTCTATCCACTCCGGGAATTCCTCATAAATTCCAGATTTAGCCGGAATATGCCTCCAGTCGGTAAAACAGGAACTGACCTTATTATATTTTTTTAATTCATTTAAGATTCTCTCTACCGGCATTTATACAACCCTCATATTCGAAACTAAACTCTTTACTAAATTAATATTTTTTAGATCATCTTTTTCATCATGCTTGGGAGTCTCCAGAATAAAAGGCAGGTCTTTTAGATATTTATGATTCACTAACACCTTAAAACCTTCCAACCCTATATATCCCTTACCAATATGCATATGCCTGTCTTTTCGAGAACCCAAAGAAAATTTTGAATCATTAAGGTGTATCACCTTCAACCTCTCTAAGCCTAAATTTTTGTCCAGCTCTTCTAAAGTCTGTTCCACCCCTTCCTTATTCGAAAGATCATACCCTGCTGCAAAGGCATGACAGGTATCAAAACATATTCCTATCTTCTTTCTATCTTTCGCCCCTTCTACCATCCTCTTTAACTGGTAAAAAGTATAACCCAAATGCGTACCCGAACCGGCAGTATCTTCTAATAATATCATCGTCTTTAAATTTAAATCTGCACTTTTTCCTAAAATAATATTAAGAGCTCTGATTATCCTCTGAATTCCGTATTCTTCCCCTGCCCCGGTATGAGCCCCCGGATGTGTAATTAAATAAGGGTCTGGTAATAAAAGGTCTGCTCTTTTCATCTCTTCTAAAAAAGCATTAATCGATTTGAAGTAAAGTTCATCTGAGGGAGAAGCCAAATTAATGAGATAAGAGGTGTGAATAAATACAGGGTTAATATTAGAATTTTTTGAATTCTTTCTAAAACTTTCTACTTCGTCCTCTTTTAAAATCTTCTCCCGCCAGGTAGATGCATTCTTAGAAAATATCTGCATAGTATTACAGCCTAATTCCCCAGCCCGAACAACCGAATTATCTACACCCCCAGCGATAGAAATATGGCATCCAATCTTCAATCTCTGTTTCCTCTTTTCTTCTACGGTTATTTAATTTTACCAATAAAAATTAGAGATTATCGAGAAATTTTATTGACTTCTCTACTTTTATAAGTATAACATATTACTATAATCTAATTAAATAATTATTACCCTTGTGCTCTACCTGCCTAAAAAATATTTTGGTTAAGAAATAGGGGGGAGAAATGTACAAACAAATCTTTAAAGAATTAAAAGAACATATGCCTTTTACTACTTTCGGGGCTGCTACCGGAATAATTATGATAATATTTTTGCAAAAATTACCCTCTGAATCCTCCTATAATATTTTCTATATCCTTCACCCTATCCATGTTTTTCTAAGTGCACTGGTTACTGCTTCTATGTATAATTTTTATAAATGTGGGGCTAGTAAGAAAAAATGTAACCTGGGAATTTTAATCTTCATCGGTTATGTGGGTTCTGTCGGGATAGCTACATTAAGTGATTCGGTAATCCCCTATCTGGGTGAAATTTTGCTTAATATGCCCCATCGAGAAATTCATTTGGGTTTTATTGAAGAATGGTGGCTGGTCAATCCTTTAGCCTTATTCGGCATTGGAATAGCTTATCTAAAGCCTTCCACAAAGTTCCCTCATTTTGGCCATGTTCTCCTTAGTACCTGGGCTTCGCTCTTTCATATTATTATGGCTTTAGGACAAACTTTGAACTGGTTTACCTATATTGGTATTTTTATCTTTCTATTTCTCTCTGTTTGGATACCCTGCTGTGTAAGTGATATCGTATTCCCTCTTTTATTTGTAAAAACACCAAAAAATTAAAAGTTATAACCTGGCTTCCACTTATAACCAGGCTATAACTTTTTCTCTTTCTCTCTTTTCCAAGAAAACCAACTATCATTGGTTTTAATCAAAAAGAAATTATTTTTCATCTAATAAATATATTTTATAATGCCCTGCTGATTGAAACATCAGCCAAATTTTGTTAAAAATATTGTTAGTAAATTTTTTACCCTGATTAATATAATACTCCACTGCTTCCTTTTCGGTTAACCCTATTCCCTCTTCTATAATTAAAAATAATTTGCCAGCATGATTGTATTTTTTTTCATTTTTATTATTTATCCGCTCATTTAAAGAATCGCAAAACATCTGGTTCGCATCGGTTAAATAATCTTTTTTGTCTTTATACTTATGATTATTTTCTTTATCCTTCTTCCGTTTCTTCATTGATTTAACTAATCCCCAGGCAGCTTTTGCTTCTTCTTTATTATAATATACCGGGGTAAGTTCAATATTCAAATTCTCTGTACAAATACAAGAAGGTTCTCCTTTAATAGGATCACCCGACCTAACAAAACGATAATCATTTTTATTCTTTTTATTATATTCCTTTAGAAAAGCTTTACAGATTTCTTTTTCTGAAAGTTTGCATTCAATC
>JAHIPN010000140.1 GCA_018894595.1 bacterium | reverse complement strand
TCTTCGCTTAATCGATAAACTGCTGCATCTTCATATTTTTCAAACCCAGCCAATAGATTATTATCTTTTAAAACATTAATTTTTTTTAAGATCTCACCGAGATCTTTAGGATTTAATTTGGCTGCTCATCCGGCAGCAGAAACCATCTGGGTTAATTTCCTTTTGTCTGTCAAACCTTTTCCGTCTCCTTTCTGATAGATTAGCCAAGTTTAGTTTTTAATATTCTAACATTTTCTTTACGTTGAGTAATTTTTTCCTCATCCATCCTATTAAGCAGAGGAATAATATATTTTCGGCTTATTCCCAACAATTCCCTAACCTGGGCAATAGAGATAGAGCCATTTATTTTTAAAAAATCTATTAATTTGTTTTTCATAATATCATAATTCTTACTTTCAAGTAAAATTCCATCGCTTAATTTAACAATTTCCCCTTCTTGAATTAAAAAATCTATTATTTCTTTGCCCCCGGAAATTTGGGAAGTAAGTGTTTTTTCGTTAGGGGGATTGTTAGGATCATCTTTCAGGATTTTTAATATTTTAGAAATTAATATTTTTTGCTGCGAAGAAATTTTAGGTTTGCGGGAGAGTAAAAATATTATTCCTTTTTTTAAACCTATTTTGCTTGTATTAATCAGAAAATCTATTAGGTTATTAAATATTTCTGGTTTTAAATAATAAAAATAACTCTGAAATTTATTTAAGGGAAAACCGGTTTGCAATGGATAAAGTTCATATTCCTGGTTTAACCTGTTCATAAATTTTGTTTTTTGCTCCTGCCAGTAGTTTTTATCAATCAGCCAGGAATTGGTAGTAATTATTTCACCTTGTTTTTTCAATGATTCAACTACTTCCCTAATTTCTGAATCAGCATAATTGCTATTAATTAATAAATTATCTTTTTTAATAAAGTTAACCTTTTTTAATTCAGTCAAAATCAATTCACCTAAATCAAGTTTTGCTCTTTTTTGTAAAAGATTAACAATATCTTTGTCTCTAAAGTGGTGTTTGTGGGCTAAAGGGTCGACAATCAATCCCCCGCCAATGGTTTTAGGAGGACTGGGTATTCTTAAGATAAAGCGATCTCCCAAATAAGCTGCCAGCGGTTCTTTAAAGCGAAGTTGAACAAATCCTGTTTCACCGGGCTTAAGGGGCTTCGTTTCGGGAAAAAATATTTTAGCGAAAGTCTCTTTAGTCCCGATGAAGAAAAACAATTCTGATCTATTAGTTAAAGAGTATTTTTTAAGTTGGGGGAGAAGCTGTATCTGGACATCTATATTCTTACTGGCTTTAATCTGCTTGGTTCCAAAGACAATGTCTCCTCTATGCAGCTCATTTTTTTCCATTCCTACTAAATTGAGGGCTACCCTGCTTCCCGGAAAGGCTTTTTCTGTTGTTTCTTTATAAGTCTGTAAATTTCTAAGGCGGGTTTTTTTATAAGAAGGGAAAATGGTTACTTCCATCCCTTTATAAAGAGCTCCACCTATCAAAGTACCGGTAACTACTGTGCCGCTTCCTTTAATATTAAAGACCCGGTCGATAGATAGTCTCGGTTTTCCAATATCTCCTTTTGGTTTCATCCGGGGGATTAGATCCTGGATAGCTAATTTCATCTGATCAATTCCTATATTATTTACCGTACTTACTTTTACTATGGGTGCGTTAAAGAGGGTGGTGTTTTTTAACCTCTCTTTAATCTGTTTTTCCACAAAATTTAATCTGGTTTGGTCTACCAAATCGATTTTGGTTATGGCGATGATGCCATATTTTATATCAAGTAAATCTATAATTTGGAAATGTTCTTCGGTCTGGGGCATCCAGCCTTCATTGACATCAATCACTAAAATTACGGCATCGATTCCGGTTGCCCCGGCGATCATATTTTTTATAAGATTTTCATGGCCGGGCACATCGACTATTCCGACATTTTCCCCGGAAGGAAGTTTCATCCAGGCAAACCCCAGGTCAATAGTCATACCTCTTTCTTTTTCTTCAGGTAAACGATCAGTATCTATGGAAGTTAGAGCGTAGATTAAAGCTGTTTTGCCATGGTCAATATGACCGGCTGTACCAAAAACAAACATAAAAACCTCTTTTTATTTTAATTTAAAATAAACTGATGTAATGATTTTTATTAATAAATTGTCAGAAGAAGGGTCAATGCAGCGAGGATCCAGGATAAAAAATTCTTTTTCTTTTCTTCCCAGAAGTGGTGGGCTAAATGAGCGCAATTCTTTAGAAAAAATTTCTACCGGACAGGGAGGCTTTATAATTATTAATTTAGTTGGTAAGGTTTGTCCGGGCAAAGAACCCCCACCTATAGCAGTTTGTCCTTCTTTGGTAAATGCCGGGATATCTTCTTTTTTCAGTTTTTGGCAGATATTCTGGCTGCGTATAGCAATTTTTTCTAAGGGGCAGGAAATCATTTTCCAGATTGCAATTTTGGTTACAGCCTCACCTTTTAGATAAGATAATAAAATTTCCTGAAGGATAGCCAAAGTTATTTTATCCACTCTAAGCGTGCGGAATAAGGGATGCTGCGAAATTTTCTTCAGATAAATTTCTTTTCCGCAAATAACTCCTCCCTGGGGACCTCCTAAAAGTTTATCTGTACTAAAACAGACAATATCAGCACCGACTCTAATATTTTCTTGAACAGTTGGTTCGTGTTTTAATCCAAAAGTTTCAGTAGCTAAGAATGTTCCGCTGCCCAAGTCCACTACTACCGGTAGATTATATTTTTTTCCTAATTTTTTAAGTTCTTTCACTTCAACTTGGTGAACGAAACCGTTCATATGAAAATTACTTTGATGGACTTTTAAGATTAGGGAAGTGTTTTCATTAATTGCTTTTTCATAATCATCAATAAAGGTCTGGTTGGTGGTGCCGACTTCCCGAAGATGAGCACTGCTTTGTTCTAATATTTCCGGAATGCGGAATCCTCCCCCGATTTGCACCAATTCTCCTCTGGAGACAATCACTTCTTTATTTTTAGCCAGAGTATTCAATATCAAAAATATTGCACCGGCATTATTATTAACCACCAAACTTTTTTCTGAATGGCTGAGAGTGCATAGCAATTTTTCGACAATTTCTCCTCTTTTTCCTCTGTTGCCTTCTGCAAGGTCATATTCCAGATTGGAATAGCCTTGTAAAGAGCTTTGGATTGCAGCAAATATTTCTTTACCCAGCGGTGCCCTCCCCAGGTTAGTATGAAGAATTACTCCGCTGCCGTTTATTACTCCTTGTAAAAAAGATAGATTTTCTTTTTTAAAATATTCTTTAATTTTATTTATCCTTTCTT
>JAHIPN010000457.1 GCA_018894595.1 bacterium | reverse complement strand
GAGAGGTATTGAAATGAAAAACAATATCTTCTTTAGTGTAATTAAAAATTTTAAGGGTCATTATGATAGGCTCACCAACAGAGTAGTTCATCTTATCAGTCATCATAGATATACCATAGTTCATATATCTTTCCTCCGATGTTGTATTCCCAGAAGCTATCAGCCATAACCCCAGGCATAAGAACACCACGACAATAGCAACTATTGATATAGCTGTCCTCATAGGTAACCACCCCCTTCACTTTAAAAAGTCAAAATTAAAAAGGCAGAAGATAGAGCCTTTTTAGCTCCCCAACCTCTGCCTACAATTTCTTTGGCTACACATCGAATAATTTTACCATCATTTTTAGAGGGTATGATCAGCCAAAATTTTTCCTTTAGTTTTATCCCACGTGTAGTCTGTAAGAATGAGATTAGTTACTGTGGCTGTATAATCTCCACTCGGTGCCTTCGCCAAAGTGAACTTTACTGTCCCATCGGTACCGGTGTCACCAGCGAAATCCCACGAACTTGTTCCATGAGTAAGAGTCATCTCAACTCTAACCCCACCAAGCGGCTGTTCATTCCCATCTACTACCTTAACTGTAGTATAGAGGAACTTATTTGGTCCGGCAACCTTAGAGGAAAAGCCGATACTCTCCACATACATGATGTTGCTGGACTCTTCTGTAACCTCTAACACCACGGACTCTGTGGCTCCCCAATTGCCCGCTGCGTCCTTACCGTGCACATACAGCGTGTACTGACCAACGGACCAGCCGGATACATCTATACTTGCCGTCACCCCTTCTGTCGGGGAGCCGAAAGCGCCGTCTGAGGCGCTCATTGGTGTTACCGAACCATCAGCACCAACAGTGCCGACAAAGTACTCTGCTGTGGCAATGTCGGAGTTACCAGTGGTTGCATCACTGACATCTGCCGTTAATATGACGAAAGTTGCGCCATTGGTAGGGTTCGGTTCAGCAACTACATTCGAGGTCAATGGACTCAGATCGTCTGCACTGGTCATCCCTGATACTTCGACTGATTTCTCCCCCTCGTTTCCAGACGTGTCTACCGCCGAGACCACGTAGTAGTAGATTGTCGAGGCTGTCAGCCCTGTGTCTGAGTACGAATTGGTGGTTGGCGAAGCGATCAAGTCGTATAGACTCCCAGAAGTGTTGCTCCTATACACATTGTAGTGATCAAGGTCTGTTTCAGTATTGGCATCCCACACCAGATCCAACTGGGCGCAACTGACTATGGTTATTACAGTCAGACCGGTGACCTTTGCCGGTGGCGTGGTGTCAGTCGATTGAGGAGCTGCCTCATCAGCGTCTACTAAACCATAGCCGTACTTTGGATCCCATCCCGCGTCACCCAGGTCGTCAGCGGTATTCTGTAACTGCGTTCTGACATCATCGTTCGTCCAAGACGGATAGGCTATCCACACCAAAGCGGCTGTTCCCGCCACATGAGGAGAAGCCATGGAGGTTCCACTCATAGTAGCATAACCACCATCCTTGTAAGTAGAATAGATATCTACCCCTGGTGCAGCTAACTCAACTTCATTACCGGTACTGCTAAAGGAAGCAAGGTTGTCAGAACTATCTGTTGCAGAAACAGCAATAACACTAAGATAAGCAGCAGGGTAAGAAACTGCTCCACCATTTCCAGCTGATGCAACTAGGATAAGTCCATCATCGTAGGCTGATGAACAAGCTGCGTCAAGAGTAAGGTGATCTCCCCCTCCCAAACTCATATTGATTACCTGTATATCATTGACTGTCGCCCACTCGATAGCAGCGACCACAGCACTTACATAGCCACTACCTGTTCTGTCTAACACCTTAAGTGCATACAATGCCGCTTCTGGTGCTACACCTACTACCCCAGTATCGTTATCTTCAGCAGCAATAATACCAGCTACATGAGTGCCATGACCGTTATCATCGTCCCATTTATTTGGGTCGGGATCTTTCCATGGAGGGTTAGAAACAAAATTTACTCCACCAACGAGATTACCGTCAAGATCAGGATGGTCTTTATCAATGCCGGTATCAATTACAGCTATTATTATCCCGCCACCATTATTGCCAGAGTCATGTACAACACCTGCCCCGATACGTTTAACACCCCAGGAATTATCCAACTCATCATCGAGTGCATAAACCAAACCATCCATTTCAAGGTAGGTCACATTGGGATTAGCCTTTAGCCCAGCAATAGATGCTTCTGGAATTGAAGCCGCAATAGCATCCACAATATGATAAGTGTATTTAATTTTACCACCTACACCTTTAACCAACGCCTGCTCAGGTGGTCCAGGTTTATCTTTAAATCCTATTAAGACCTTTACCAAACCATCAGGAGAAGCTTTTTCCGGAGATAATTGCTCTTCATCCGTAGGATTAATCAAGCCAATATTTTCCATAAACGGAATGCAGCCACATGCGAACACCATAATTAAAAGCAAAATAATTGAAATTATAATTAATTTAACTTTCATTTATTTTCACCTCACTTTCTACTAAAATCTTTTATTTCAAAGAAAACACATTTCTTATTTTATTAGCCACAAATCCCCCCTTTTATATTTTTATTTTCTTATAATTCTATTTATTTTTATGGGAAAACGTTTTTGTTAATACTTCTGAAAAAACAAAAAACTGCCTACCTTTTATTATTAAAAAGTCGGCAGTCTGGCAATCATAGCAATGAAGTGCCTTAAACCCAAAACTTTGCGTCCTATCCTTTCAGATAGTTTGCCTTTTTCGGCTT
>JAHIPN010000139.1 GCA_018894595.1 bacterium | reverse complement strand
CAATGAAACCTAAAAATTTCTCTAATTTTTCTCGCCCTAAAAAGATATTAGAATAAACGTTCATATTTTCAGCCAAAGCCAAGTCCTGATAGATAGTTTCTATCCCAATTTTTAACGCTTCTATTGGATTACTAATTTTTATCTTGCAGCCTTCAAAAAATATCTGACCTTCCTCGGCATGATATACACCGGAAATTACTTTAATTAAAGTCGATTTTCCTGCTCCGTTATCGCCTAAAATACCAACAACTTCCCCAGGAAAAATTTGCATATCGACATTATCAACTGCGGTTAAGCCACCAAACCGCTTGGTAATATTTTTTACTTCTAATAAAGGTTCCATTATGCCCTCCTTATCTAATCTCCTCTTCTTTATGCACTAATTCAGGTGAAAACTGATCGATTAATACGGCAAAGATAAGTATACAACCAACAGCTATATGCAAATTATAAGTAGGAATACCCAAGTTTACCAAACCTGTCTCTAATGCACCAATAATTAGAGCACCAATAACTGTGCCCATTATTGTACCTTTGCCGCCACTTAAACTGGCTCCACCAATAACCACAGCCACCACGGCATCCAATAAACGGGCACTACCTGCAGGAGCTCTACCGGTAATAAATTGTAATACATACATAACTCCAGCAAGAGAGGCAAAAAATGAAGATATCATATACACTTTAATTAAATGGACTTTTACATCAACTCCTGCTCTTTCTGCCGCATTTATATTTCCACCAATGGCATAAGTGTGCTGGCCAAATTTAGTCTTAGTCAATATAAAGGCAAAAATACCAATAAAAATAAAAGCAATGACTGTTACATTGGGAATAATTGATATTAAATTTTTTAGTTCTTCTCTGGCCAGGTTTTCTGGCTTAGCTAAAAAGCTAAAAATCTTTCCCGGTAACCAGTAAAATAAATAACCATGACCTATCGATCCTAAAGAAGTAGGTAAATTATGAACCGGTACGTTATTACAGATAATCTCTGCAAACCCATAAGCAATACCATACATACCAAAAGTTGCAATAAAGGGAGGTACTCTTAATTTTGCCACTAAAAAACCATTAATAAATCCAGGAATTAGTCCTAACAAAAGGGCAGTTAATATACCTATGGTTATCGCCAAAGGTTGAGAAAACCCTGCTGCCCATAACTCAACCATTACTTTTGCGCACACTACCGAGCTAAACCCAACCATAAATCCAATAGATAAATCAATACCTCCGGTAATAATAACAAAGGTTTCTCCAGTGGCTAATAAAAGCACAGTTGTCGAGGCTACCAGAATATTTTGTAAATTATTTAAACTAAGATAATTCGTTCCGACAATACCAAAAAATACGATTTCCCCAACTAGAAATATTAAGATCCATCTCCTTAGTATATTAATTCCTATTTCTCTTGTTTTGTTATAATTAGTCATTCTCTATGCACCAACTCCGGAAAGAACTGATCAATCAAAATGGCAATAATTAAGATACAACCGGTTGCAATAAATCGATAAAAAATAGGTAACCCCATCATCATCAATCCGTTATTTAAAGTTCCAATTAACAGCACGCCAATAATGGTACCCCAGATTGTCCCTTTACCGCCTGTAAGGCTTGCTCCACCTATAACTACTGCTGCAATTGCAAAAAGTTCATAACTGGAAGTATATTGTGTGTGAACACCCATATTTAATGTAAAAACTAATAATATTCCTGCAACAGATGCAAAAAATGAAGATATCATATAAATTTTAATTATATTTAAGGGAACATTAATACCTGCTCTTATTGCAGCATCAACATTTCCGCCAATAATATAGGTATGTTGACCAAACTTGGTACGAACCAAAATAAAAGAAAATATAACCAGAATAAAAGTTATCAATAAAATAGGTATAGGAATAATTTTTACTAAACTTAAAATATCCTCCCTTTCGGTCAGTTCAGGTTTTATCAAAAAAGAAAATCCCTTCTTGGGAGAAAAATAAGCCAGATAGGCATTACCGATATCTCGAACCTGTAAAGGTAAAAAACCAAT
>JAHIPN010000138.1 GCA_018894595.1 bacterium | reverse complement strand
CACTCAACTTCATAAAAATACCTCAAAATTATAAATAGCGTATAGCGTACAGCGTTTAGCGTCGTATAGTATGAAAGATAAGACGCCTGTCCTCTAGTTAAATCTCGTATATAGTATATCGTATCGCCTATTGCGTTTCAATTTAATCTCGTATTGCGTATTGTGTTAAAGAAATCAGGATTCAGGTGTAAGGGCACAATGAATTGTGCCCTTCTTTTGTAATTCATAGACAGGCGAGACGCCTGTCCTACGGTTTTATATTATTCATTGAGGGCGTATGCAATACGCCCCTACTTTTTTCCAAAACCACAACTTATAATCTGAAACTTATTACTTGTTACTCATTACTTATTACTGTATTTTACTATATACTCGATACTAGTCTCTACGCTAAACGCTGTACGCTCCACGCTATTCATTAGTCGGTACCGATAAATAAGGAAGAACCTTGGAAGCAATCTCCTGAAAAACCGGAGCAGCTACTGTCCCACCGTAATAACTCCCCTTAGGTTCATCTAATAAAACTAAAATAGATATTTTAGGATTTTCTGAAGGAACATAACCCACAAATAAGGAGCTGTATTTATCTTCAGAATATTTACCGATAGAAAAATCAAATTTTTGAGCAGTCCCGGTTTTTCCTGCTGCCTGGTATCCTGCAAGCTTAGCCCTTGTACCAGTTCCGTCATTCACTACTTGTTCTAATATTTTGGTCATAGTCAAAGCAGTATCAACCGATACAACCTGTCTTACCGGCTTTGGTTTAAATATTTTAATCTTATTTTGCGCAGAATCTATTATTTCCTTTACTATCATCGGTTTCATCAAAGTCCCACGGTTAGCTATAGCCGATACAGCCATTATCAGCTGAATGGGGGTTACAGAAATTTCTTGACCTATAGATAAGGAAGCCAGGGAAATTTTTGACCAATCCTTTGTGCTTCTTACCAGGCCATTTATTTCACCGGGTAAATCTATTTCGGTCAATGCCCCAAACCCGAACCTTCTAATTGACTTTTCAAAAACCTTTTCATCTAATCTCGTCCCGGTTTGAATTACTCCTATATTACAGGAATTTTTCACTATATCGGTAAGGTCTTGAGAGCCATGTTGGTGTATATCGTGAAAAATAGTCCCATTATATTTTATCCACCCCTTACAATAAAATTGGTCATTTAAATTGGCTACTCTTTCTTCCAGGGCTGAAGCTATGGTAACAACTTTAAAGGTCGATCCCGGCTCATAGGCATCAGTTACTGCTCTATTCCTCCAAAGATCACGAGGATATTGATTAAAATAATTGGGGTCATAGGAAGGTTTTACTGCCATTGCTAAAATTTCCCCGGTTTTGGGCTCTACTACAATAGCAATTCCCGCTTTGGCTTTAGATTTTTGAAAAGCTTTATCCAAAGCTTCTTCAGTAATATATTGGATGACCTCATCAATGGTTAATACAATTGAATGCCCATCTTTGTGAGCAGTTGGTTCTTTAATGCTTAAAGGCACCTTGCCTCCTATAGCATCTCTTTCTAAAATTACTAAACCGGGCAAACCCTTTAATTCCTTATCAAAAAATGACTCTAAACCTTCCAGGCCTTGATTGTCTATTCCCACAAATCCCATTAAATTAGAAGCTAAATAATTCTTGGGATAATATCTTTTACTTTCATCTAAAAAATTTAATCCCTCTAAATTTAGTTTTTTAATCTCTGTGACTTCTGTTTCGGTTAATTTTCTTTTTATCCATACAAAAGATTTTTTCTGGTTTAATTTGTCCAGCACATCTTTTGTTTTCAAATTTAAAATTGAAGATATTTTTTGGGCAGTTTCCTGAGGATTCTTGACTTTAGGAGGAATGGCGAATAAAGACTGAACATTAACATTCACGGCTAACTTTTTATAATTTCTATCATAGATATTACCTCGTTCTCCCTCAATGGAAAAAGAAGTGAGGTGTTCTTGTTGGGCAATTTCTTTAAATTTATTAGTTTGTATAACCTGAATGTTATATAATCTATAAATTAATGAAAAATAAAGAATTATGAATATTATAAGTAAAAAAATAATACGTTCTTTTTTCTCTT
>JAHIPN010000137.1 GCA_018894595.1 bacterium | reverse complement strand
TATTTTTATAACGCATTTCGTGTCCCCCCAAGACACATTTTACATTAACAATATAACTTTGCTCTCTCCAGGGTGATAAAAACCTCATAATCTATTGGGTAGCTGACTTGCTACTTACTTAAGAAATTATCCACTCTATTTACTGCGTTTTCTCTGAGGTTAAAATAGTAAAAAGGATAATCATAGCTATGAAAAACTCCCCTGCCAAATACTTGATTTCCCGGAGATAATTTATCTACATCAGCTGTACTGCAAATCAACACACCTTTCGTTTTGTCGATACGAGCATCAGCATAATTTTCCACAAGTACAAATTTTCCTTCTTCATTTGGCAGGAATGACCCTAAACTTTCCTCAGCTGTTGCCAATGTTTCTTCTCTGGTCCAAGTAATTGGGTTTATGACCAGAGCACCAGGCAATACAACCGGATTGTTTCCTACAACTTTAGGAGCCTCAGTATTATATGAAATTATAACTCTTGTATCTTCAGGACCTTCCGCAAATTTTAAGTGTGGATTTTTAGCCAGGTAATCTTCTGTTACTGAATATCCGATAACATAGGCAGCAATCATTCTACCATACACCTCGGGATTTTCTTTCATGTATTCTGACAACAGATATATCATTACATTTGATCCTTGCGAATGTCCGGCTAAAATAAACGGACGGCCATGATTATAATTTTTGATATAAAAATCAAAGGCGGCAAATGCATCTGATTTTGGTATGCCTCTAATCACTTTAGCTTGTTCTTCTAGCGGTAAAGATAAGCAATATACGGGATCTGCTTGCCGATAGTATGGTGCATAAATATTACCGACGGTCTCAAAAGCAGTAGCTTGTCGTCCAAACGCTGCTTTTGCGCCTTTTAACATGGAAGGATTGTCGATTTCACAAATATTTGACTCATTTTCATTAACCTTCTGCCAGGCAGTTGGATAGAGGTAAAAAATATCTACTTCTTGGTCAAGCGCAGCAGGTAAAGATAACCAATACTCAGATTTTGAATAATCGGTAGCTATCGGTTCAGATGTTGAGCCATCATTTCCGCATACTACCAGAGTAAAACTTACCAAAAGTGCCATAATTAATAATTGAATTTTTTTTAGGTTCATTTCTTATTCTCCTTCAAATTTTTATCTTATGTGCCTAAGTTTAATAGGGACAAACACCTGTTTATCAAATTTCTACTTAGACCCTGCTTCCGGCCTTAGTTTAAAAAACCTCTTAAGCTGCCCTTCAAACCTTTCTATAAGAGGATATATAGGTGTCTGTGTAGATTAAAGTTGCTAATGCAACAGTTTACTAAAAACCTCATGCTCTAAGGTAGGCTACCAATTCGTTTACCAGATTTATTCCAAACTCCTATTTCTCCATTATCGTTTTCACCAACTATCATACCAGCAACAGCATTGTCATCTTTGTTGATAACAGTCATTGCCCCACCATTTTCAGTAGCTCCCATAACAGCATGGGTTTTACCATCTTTGTTGTAAACACTCATTATTCCACCATATTCGTAAGCTCCCATAATAACAACATTATTGCCGGATTTATTTAAAATTACTACTCCGCCATTGTTTTCGACATCAGTCGATAACTCAACAACCTCTTGCCCCGCGTCATTCACAATTACTATGCGCCTGGCTTTGATTTCCTCTTGAATAACTACCTGGCTTTCAACATTTCCATCTACCAAGAACACATAAAACACCAATACCACTAATACTGAATAAAGAAATATTCTTTCAAGTGCTTTCATTATCTTTAATCTCCCTTTTTATTATTTAACATCCCCCGGAATGGCCTAAATCTTCAATGTGCGATTACTTACACTTCTCTTTTATTTTTCTAGTTCCTTTAAGGCTGTGTTCGATTTAACAAGTAGATATATTGTTAATAGAAGCATTCCTATCCCTAGAGCGAACCAACTTAAAACTATCATTAAAATTCCTATAATTAAGGATAGAATAATATTTTTCGACATTATATTATATAGTCTTCCACATAAAATAGCGTAAATCATAAGGATTAAACCGTGTATAGTACTATAATTTGTACTATTTATAATTTTATATCCTAATAAAAACGTAGAGCCAAAATTATAAATTACAAATATAATAAATGTAACAATTACTCCTTTTCGAGCATTCAATAAAATTGATGGGTCTGATTTTAATGGTATATTAATTTCCATTTCTTTAATCTCCTTTATAAAAAATATCTCTTCTTAAATATGTTTTAGTAGCTAATAGATTTGCAAAGTTACAATTTATTATTCCATGGATGATTAAAATGAATAATTCATTT
Source organism: bacterium (assembly GCA_018894595.1). The sequence goes on along the minus strand of JAHIPN010000137.1, from coordinate 3,364 downwards.
ACCAATCCATTTTATATTTTCCGTTCAAATAATCTGATCTTGAATAAACATCGGCTCTCAAACCATCTAAATATTTATCAAAAACTTTATTTGTGGAAACTCCTCGAAGTACTTTAGTTAAAACGTCATCTTTCCCTATATTTAACTTATTATTCTGGAATTGAATAAATCTCCATGTGTAGGGAAATGTTTGACAGCAGATCATTTTTCCATATCGACTATCCATTTCGCCCATTGAAGGAAGTAAGGTCACATATGTGTCACCTAATACTGCCAAAGGAATTCCTATAATTGCAATGAATGGCCTCGTTATTGCGACATGCTCATAAACATAAGAGAGGCCAAGAAGTGGGCCAAGAAATAAAACCACCCAAATAATACTGAATGGTATAAGCAACAAACCAAATGTCAGGCTTACAAGTATTCCTAAAACAAAAGTTGTTATCATTTGAACAGGAATAACAATAAGTGCTGTTATAGAAATAATTATGCTGATAATTTTATTTGTAATCATATTACAATCTTCCCTTTTTTCTGTGTCAGATGGCGGTTCTTTGCCACGCTTCAATCCTTCCGGAATCAATCCACTCTTTTATTAATTCTCTTCTCTTTTCTTCCAGGACACCCTCAAGCAATTTTGAAGTTGTTCCTTTAACCCTTCCCTTATTAAGCTTTTCTTTCCAAAAATCTGGTAGTCTATTTTCTGTTTCTATTTCTATCTCTAACCGTTGTAAACTATAAGATCCTTTTTTCCTGTTCTATTTATAATATTTTTATTGCAAATATAAAAAATATTGCAGTTATAATATCTAAAGGTATCCAAGTATTTCGTGAAAAATATATGGGTGCTAAAGGGTTAAAAAGTATAGCAGTAACTATAAATACGACTTTTGCCCAATCAATATTTTTCTCAAAAGCTTGAAGTACCACCAAAATAGATGTTATACAAGTAATCCATCTTAAAATAATATAATAGCCGTAGGGCAATTCAGCTATTGCTCCAAATAACATAAAAATGCTTAAAATGAGAAAATATTTTACAAAATTATTTTTATCTTTTCGATTAGTTATTTTGTATATCTCCCTTTATATTGTAATAATCTATATGAATTTTTATCCCAAAGTTACGTAGTAATTGGGTAACTTTTAAAGAATATTTTTTATTATTTCAATTTTGTTTTTCATTAAATATATAATATTTTTAAGTCTAACCTATTTTTCTTCCTTTTCAAGTAACAATTTTTTCATAATATCACCAAAATAAGTCCATGATGTCCCAAGGATTTGAACTTTCATTATGATTTGCAAATCATCTTCTCTATTCATTATTTTCGCTATTTTGTTACCAAACTCCCAAAGCAAAGTTCCGGCAAAACCTTTCCCTTTTTCCGGATTATCCAAATAATTAGCATACTCTGTCTCTCTCTTGTTATAAATGTTAAAGAAAACATCCAGAATTGACTTAAATGTAAATTCCTCAAGATAATCTCCAAAGATATCTATGTTGAGGTTTACATACCTTTCTTCCAATTCTACCTTGTTTTTTTGTTTTAAATCACCAAGTAATTCAATTACAACAGCATCTATCAGTTCACTTCTTTCTTTTTCTCCAAACCAAGCATAGAAAGTTCTGCTTAATTGATGTAAATTAAATATTAAAAATTCAATCAATAATTCACTCATTTTACTTTTTGAAAGTTTTAAAAAAGCTTTTTCCTTCATTAGCGATTTAATGGTACCTTCCATTATTGTGAAAAGAATACACACTAACCCATAAATTTTACTTTCTTTATTTTTCACTAAATTTCTCCTTATGCTAAGATTTTACTATTAAAAATATTTTGATATGCTATGGCCTCTTAAGGCATTATAAAAAATAAAATGGCATTGTTTAAAAAAACTGTCTCATAACAGTTCTATAAATAAAGCTTCTCTAAAGTCTTAAGCTAATTAGCAATTATTACACTGTCTTTTTTTCGCTTAAGTCCATGCCTCATTCTTCTCTACCTCCTTTTTAGGCTATCTATAGAATTAATATATGGATATACCGTTACCTTTGGACCCGATTTAGGTAATTTATTATAAATTTTTCCTGAGTTTCTCAACACACTCCATAATATATTTTTTCCATTTCTGGTATTCTTGTTCAATTTCTGCTGGTTGAGCATTAATTTTTTGTAACTGTAGGTTAAGTTCTGCTTCCCGGCTTAGAACATTTTCATATTCAAACATTGCCCAAATAACGTCTTCAAGTTTTTTATTGGTATTTTGCAACATGGAATCGTAATGTAAACGTTCCTCGTGTTTTGTAGATGGACTAAGGGGAGTATTGATCCGAGACATAATAAGAGAATTTAAAATATCGTTTTCGGCCGCGTATGGAGCCATTTTTTTCAAGCGTTTGTAAACAGAAATTTGTGTGTCAATCAACCCCTTTGGACCAAATGAAGGAAATATTTTTAACAATAATCCTTTAAGGAATAGTGACATATAATTTTACACCCTCACTTTTTCAAAATATAAAGAATTAGATATTTACTTTTATTAAATTATAGTTCTTTAATTAATCAGATGTTTCTTCTCAAATATATTTTCGATAACTATCAATATTCTTAATATAATAAAGCCGAATAAAACGCTTCCCGAAGAAATAAAACCATACTCTGAGGAAGTCGAAAAAGATAAAATAAGTCCTATCGCAAGTATAATTACGCCTATCAATTTAGATATTGAATTTCCTAAAATCGGTATCCTTTTCCCCACCGAAACAGTCAAAGAAGAAATTGATATATTATAAAATATCAAAAAACACCCTAAGGTTATTAATCCCGTTTTTATATTAGAGGTAAAAACCAAGAATAATCCTACGATAAGTAACCCCCAATAAATTACCTGTTGAAAGTAAAAGAATAAATTCCTTCCAGTTGAGTTAAAACGAGTCCACAATTTAGTGGGACAGGTAAAAAAGAATCTTAAAAAAATAAATGCTATAGAGACTAAAAAAATACCCATACTCTATGCTCCTCCTTGAAATTTACTTAGATTTTTATCTTATAAAAAATAAATATTATTTATACACTTATATACCTGTAAACGTTGCAAACTGCAAATAAAGTATATTTATTACTCTAACTTATTACTATTTATAATCTTTTAATCAAAAACACTTTTTCGGTAATTTATGAAACCAATCTGGCATAATTTTGAAAATCTTTTCGGGATCGTATTTATTTATTTCTTGCATAACTTTTTCTTTTAAGTTTTTAGAACATTTTTCGACAAACATAGGGACAATTTTATCAGGGATACAAAGTTCATATGAATTATCTAAAATGTAATAATATGGTTCTTCAATGTTTGTTGT
>JAHIPN010000136.1 GCA_018894595.1 bacterium | reverse complement strand
TTTTCCATTAATACACTTTCGCGCCACATTTGTATCTCTAAATAATTTTTGAATTTATCTATATTACGCTAAAGCAATGATTAAAGTTTTTATATACTCCATCATATCGATGGCAATTTTTGCATTATCTTTTGTGTTTGCGATTTTCTTAATTGATATATGAAGCCGATTCCCCTTGTCTGTAATTTCTATAGGTATTTCGCTATCAGATTTATTGATGTATTCAAATTTACCATCAAAATGTTCTTTAATTCTTATTTTAAACTCATTGGCAATATCATTCACTTCTTTAAATGGCTTGGGTAACTCTCCGCCGCGCTTTGAAACAAAGAATGACCCATTTAAACCAATGACTATTTCTTCTATATCCTTATAATCTGTATAAAGAAAAGCTCCTTTATGATAAATAGTACCTTCCTTTCTGGGAAAATCCTTTGCTTTTTTTTCTTGTAACACAACATTATTATGATGAGGTTTTGTAAGCATATAATAGAACTGTTTTTTCTCTTTTCCTTCTTCCTTTTTGTCTTCATCAATTAAATAGCTATTTTGATCTATCCATTCTTGTAAATATTCTTCAAAGGCTTTTTTAAAATTAGAATAATTTAGTCTTGACACTGTTTTCATAGCAATTAAGAAAACGACGACGGTAACCAATAATCCGGCTAAATTTACCAAACCATCCATGATATTCTCAGTCGACCAACCTTTGATAAATAAATTTATTATAATTGCCAAAGAACCAATAGTGCCAAATATAGCAGTTAAATACTTTTCAAGGTCAATAAAATCAAATAACGCCCAAGTATCTAAATAGACAGTAGGAGGATTAGCAATTTGATCAATCTTTACTATTATTTTTCCATTGACATTTATTTTAGAATATTTAAGCATTACTTAATTCAGATAACTCCTTTTTGCAAATTACTGAACCATAAATCGTAATCTATTGGTCTTAATAATTCAAAGGTATACATTTGTTAAAGAGCTACAAAGTGCACAAGTTCCCCCAAAGCATTAATATTCTTATTCTAACCTTAGCAAATGCCCACTCTTTTTTAGCCACTCCTGATGTTTTTTATAATCCGTCATTAACATTTTTACTTTATTCCAAAATGCTCTTGAGTGATTTTTTTCATCAAGGTGGACGAGCTCATGAACAACCACATAATCTATAACAGGCAAAGGAGCCATAATCAACCGCCAAGAGAAATTTAGATTATTACGGCAAGAGCAAGAACCACATCTTTTTTGTGCATTGGTAATATTAATTTTATTATATTTGAACCCTCTTTTTTGTGCATACCATTTAACTCTTTGGGATATTTTTTCATAAGCCCTCTTCTTATACCAATCAACGAAAACTTCCTTGGCATTTAGTAGATAATCTTTTGAAAGGTAAAACCCACTTTCAAAACCCAGTGGTATTTCTTGTTTTTCAACCAGCCTCAATCTATAATAATCCCCAAGATAAAGAAATCCTTCTCCGTTAACAAATTCTTTTTTGGCAAATTTCAAATCTCTGGCCTGTATTTCTTTTTTCTTCTTCTCAACCCAGTCACTATATTTTAAAATAACTCTATTAATAATTTTCTCGCTCACTGCAAAGGGTGCCCTTACTATTAAAGCGGCATCATCGGCTACTTGGAGGGAAATAGTTTTTCTTTTTGAACGTATTACTTTTTTAATTTCCATAATTCCTCCCTCCATAAATGTGATAAGCAAGCTCAATTAATTTTTGAGTTATTTCATTTCTCTTTTTAAAGATGTATTTATTTTCTTTTGATTTTAAAAGAAGCACATTAGATATAATATGGGATTTCAGTATTTTTTTCTTCGTATAGTTATCCCAGAAGTCAATTGACCTAACTTCTCTTTCTATAATCCCGGCAACATCCTTAGTTAAATTGATGAGAAAATCAATGTCTTCTTTTTTAAGTTCTTCAACAGATATTTTTCCAAATATCTCCTGTTTGAGTAATCCAAAAAAGGGCATTTCCTTCTTTGCATCAATACCAAATACCTTCTCTGCTTCCCTACCCTTTTTCATCCCCTCTCTTAATTTCTCCAGTTCAGTAGCCAGAATGTCCCAATTTTCCTTATATTCTTCAAGAAGCCTCTTTAATCTATCAGAAAATCTTTCATAAAACTCCGGGTCTTCTTCGTAATGTTTATTAATGTACTCTACAATTGCGCATTCAAGTTCCTCACTCTTTGATTTTGATGATTTTATCTTTTTCACACTTTCAATAAATTCATCAGAGAAGAGGGATAATGGAGGTATTTTGGGGTCAACTCCTTGCGAAACAAGATACTCCTCAACAATCTCTCTTATTTTATTACTCGCATCTTTTATACTAAGCTTATTATCCCGGTATCTATTTCTGGCAGATTCTTTTATAAAATTAAGCATTTTAAGGTCTGACGCATATTTTAATGCTTCCGGGTCAGGAAGAACTTGATCCATCGCCTTATTAAAATTTCTTACCAGCATGAGAAATTCACTTCTTATTTCTTCATTAATAAGAAGATCAATACATTCATCAATATTCTCTCGCCAGTTATCAATTCCATATTTTTTAAGGAAATAATTGATTCGGGTGTGAGTATATTTTAAATCATCAATACTTTTAGATTTATTTATAACAACCTGCGTAATTTCTTCAATGTCCTCATCTGCATATATGGCAAGAGCCTCTTTCAGATGTTTAAATACGCCAACATAATCCACCACAAAACCACAACTTTTATTTTTATAAACCCTATTCACTCGAGCAATAGCCTGTAGTAAATTATGCTCTTTTATAACATTATCCAGATACATTACCTGTTCAATAGGAGCATCAAAGCCAGTAATGAGCATACTCTGGACGACAAGTATGCCAATATCTCCTGAAAGTTCGCTCCTATCAGAATTGCCAAAGGGAAATTTGAAACTTGATATGATATCCTCATGTTTTTTAGGTTCAGTATATGGATGATATTTTACTGGATCATTAGGATTTCCTGATATTACCACTTCAACTTTTAATTTCTCAAGCAAGTTAATATCAACCTTATCGTAATCCCTTTTTAATTCTTTTATTTTTTTCTTTAATGCTTCCTCAAGAGCTTTTTTATATCGTATTGCAGCAAGCCTTGAAACGGTAACAACTTGTGCTTTAAATTTATTTGGAAAAACATGAGTAACATAGTGGTCTATCATATCTTTTGCTTTATCACCTATAACATTTTTATCTTCCAGATAAGACCGCCAGGTGTATCTTCCCATTATCTTATCCTTTTCCTCAGCATCCAGCATTGAAAATACATCCTCAAATTTCTTATTGGCTGCCTCTTCATCTGTTAGTTTTCCACTATGGGTTCTACCTTCATAGATAATTTCCACAGTAACACCATCATCAACTGATTGCTTTATACTGTATTTATCTATGTAGTCTCCAAAGGTTCTTTCTGTTTTTTCTATAGGTGTACCGGTGAAGGCAATTCTAATTGCATTTGGTAATGATTTTTTTAGATTTGCTCCAAGATATTTATATTGATTTCTATGGGCTTCATCTATCATTATCAAAATGTTGGAAGATTCATTAAGCAGAGGAAATTCTTTTTTTAGTTCTCTTTCCTGAAATTTGTGAATCATACCCATAACTAAATCAGGAGTATTTGTTTTTAGAAATTCTTGAAATTTTCTTATATTTTCCGCAAGATTAACAGTGTAACCCACACTTTTTGAAGTATCTCTTAGCTGTTTTTCAAGATCTTTTCTGTCTGTAACAAATACAATTTTGAATTTTTTCAGTTCTGGGTCACAATACATAGCTCTGACAGTATACATCATGGTAAGTGATTTACCGGAGCCCTGGGTATGCCAGACAATTCCGCCTCTTTCGCAGGGAGTTTTTCCTTCCTTTATTTTGACAATAATCTTTTTCACCGTTCGGAATTGCTGGTATCTAGAAATGATTTTAATAGTGCCGCTTTCGGAATTTTCTTTGAAAAGCGTGAAAGTATGAAGAATGTCCAGAAGATTTTTTCGGGAAAGCATCCCCTGAACAAGAACCTGCTGGCTGGTGATGTTTTTATCCTCGCTTATATCCGACAAACAATAAGGATAAGGGTCTTTCCATTCAACAAAATACTCGTATCCGCTGGTAATGGTGCCACACCTTGCCTCCTGGCCGGAGGTAATTACCATAAACAAGTTATACCATAAGAGTTTTTCATTACCTTCTTTTTCTCCTCTTTTATTCTGGTATCTTAAAAGTTGAGTGAATGCTTCACTTACTGGGTCGGCTATGACCGGCGCTTTACATTCCACCACTACAAGAGGCAAGCCATTAACAAAGAGGACAATGTCGGGGATAATATGCTTTTCTGTACCCGGAACATTAACCTTAAACTGTGATATGGCTGTAAAAGAATTATTTTCTGGATTTTTGAAGTCTATAAATCTGACGGTCGGGCTTTTTTCTCCTGTTTTTCTATTCTCAAAGACTGAGGTATTTTCAAGAAGTAAATCATGGATTTCTCTATTGATCTCTAAAGGTGAATTTGCCTGCGGTGTTGTAATTCTTCTTACAACTTCGGTTATCTGGTCTTCTTCTATCCAGAAATTGATTTTTTTTATTGAATTTTTGAGTTCTTTTTCAAGAATTATTTCTCTAAAACTCTCTCTGAACTCTACACTTTTGCCATAAACAGGTTCACCGGAGCTATTAAAAGATTTAATCTCTTTCACATCCTCAGGATCGTCTTTGTTCTGCCTGAAAATTTGCCAGCCCAATTTGTGGAGATGTGCTAAAAAAGGATTTTCAACATAATATTCTTCATCCAGTTTTTTATACACTTCCAACACCTTCTTTAATTAGATGGTTAGCTCTAACTTCGCCGGTTAAAAGGTCTTCCGTTAAGCCTTGTTTTATCCTTTCAAGTTTTTCTTTGTATCTCTGTTCTTTTTCAATGGTTTCGTCCATTTGAAAGAGAACCCCTGCAATACGCCGTTGTTCGGAGAGTGGAGATTTTAGAAACTTTAAAGAATAGAAGTCACTATGATTTAAATCTGGAATGGTTGTAGTTCCCGCTAATGCTTTAATTTCTTCCTGAATCCAGGGTAAATTTAAATAATAAAATAAGTAAATTTTATTAACTTGTTTTTTATAATAATCCACTAAAAAGAAATTATTATGAAAAACTCCTTCAACGTCAGAGATAACCATTCCTGTATTACCCGTTCTTGTCATAAGTAAATCATTTTTCCCACAAAGTACGCTTTTAGGCGGATTTTGTATATATTCGGCATCTTTATCTTTTTCTTCTGAATTAAGATACTGGATAGTAATATAAATATATCTTTTAGGTCCCGATTCTTTAAATCTATTTGCTATTGCTATTTGTAAGCCTTGCCTTACTTTGCAAATATTCTTAATATTCACCACTTCCCACTCTTCCGGTATTTTGCCAAGAGGGGAGTCTCTAAATTCACGAATACGGGATTTTATTTTTATTTCTCCATTCTTAGAAACCAGGATAAAGTTAACCTTTTCGGAAAGTTTAAAAACATCTTCAAAATTTTCAATATCAAACCCTATAAAAATGGCATCTTCATAGTGGTAATCCCCAAGCATTACATCCTCTAATTTTTCAATATCTTGCTTTATTGCATTTAAATTTTCATTCTTTTTAACCTCAATGGCAAAAAAATTCTCATCCATTCTTCTTTTATGAATGATTATGTCAGGCCTTTGCCTATCATTGTTTTTTTCTACTTCGCTGTCTACATCCCATCCAGGGAAAAATTCATTAAGGTGTCTTGAAAGGTGGCTTACTAGATTTTCCTCTCGACCAAATCTATGATCTCCACTGTCAAATACTTTTTTGATAGCAGCGATTAATTTATCTTTTTCAAATTCAAAAGCAGTAATTCCTCTGGTGAGCAAATCTTGCATCAAGCCCTGTTTGATTCGCTTGTATTTCTCAATGATTAGATCGGTTTTTTTTATTGTCTCGTCAACTGTTTCCAGGATCTCGGCAATTTTGCGTTGCTCGGAAATGGATGGGAGTAAAAATTCAAAATCTAAAACATTCCTATCATTTACACTTGGATATGTCGTTCCTGTTTCTCTTGTTCCCAAGTAATTGAAAAAATCCTCTTTAGACAAAGCATAAAAAAGAAAGTCGTTATTATCAGAGTTTAGAACTAATAAAGCAGGGCTAACATAAAGATATTCTTCCTTGATTTTAGCAATTGCTCCTCTCATTGGACGAACCTTTGAAATAACAATGTAATTTTTTCTTACTTTTAAACAGTGTTCTGGAGATGATTTTTCCTTTATTGTATATCGCTTAGATTTAATATCAATATCTCCTATTTCCAAATATGGCTGAGAACCATTTGGATGAACTTCTTTTATTCTCTCCGCTATCTCCCCTAACTTCACCAGTTTCCAACCCGCTGGCAATTTCAAATCTTCAGTCATGGTAATAACCCAGCTTCCTTAAAAATTCGTCCAGTTTTTTAACTTTATCATTTATCTCGATATTTAAACTTTCGAGAGGGACGCTATATTTATCCCAGAGATTTTCAAAAATCTTAATTAGCTCTCTTTTCTCTGTATTCAAATATTTCTCCAGTTGTTTACTTATTAACTCATAGAATTTTTCAAGAAGCAATTTCTTGGTTTCTTCCTCAGCTAATGAATCTCTTTTAAAATCAACTTTTCCTTTTTTTATCTTTATTTCTTCTTTCGTTATATTATCTTTTTTTATTATCCCTTCCAATTCCTCTTTCATCTTTTTTAAGGTGTTCTTAATTTTGCTTAATTCTGTATTTTTTTTGTCAATCTTATCAATTAGCTGTTTCATATTTATAATTTCTTTTCTTGCGGACTCACTATTTATTGACTCTAAATCTTTAATTGTATCTTTTAGATAACTTATAACTTTATTGGCGGTTTTATTGCTCTGCTCTTCTTCATCCCACTCTTCCACTTCTTCAAATAGTTCATTCAATTCACCTTCAACCTCTGCAGCTTTGCTTTCTAACTCCTCAATATTTTCTAATTCCTTACTGAAAAATTTATTTTCTATACTCTCATCGTCAATCAGGTTTTTGCTCCAACCAGCAGAGACAATAGTTTTAAAATCGTATTTTAGCTCTTCCCACCAGTTCACAAAGATACCGGCAATTTTAAACTCATCTAACAAACCAAGAGATTTATATTTTTCTTTTAGTCTTTTAATCGCACTTTTTCTAAAATTCCAAAGGTTATTGTTCCCATAAAATCCTTCAATCTCTGGCTTTACCTCATTCCACCATTCATTTAACCTTTCCGTATAATTTGAAATTACATTTCTCACCTCTTCGGAGTCTTCAATAATTTCTTTTATCTTGCTTTTTCCCTCGATTTCATCATTAAATTTTAAATATTTCTCATCTTTCTCTTTAAATAATGTCTCAATCCCAAGGTTAAACTTCTGGAGATTTCCTTTATAAAGTTCAACTTCTACCTCAGGAATTCCTCCAACTAAATGAGCATGTACATCTTCCATCTCCAGTTCCGGTGAGTTATCTACATATCTTCTTATATTTAAATTAAAATCATTTCCTTCTATTTCTGTAATATCTACTAGTCTTGAATACTTTGGTATTTCCTGTTTTTCATCAAATACTGTAATTATTTTATCGATATCTTCGGGTCTTAGATAATTTTGATTTCTTCCCTCTCCATATTCCCTATCTGAATTGATAAACAGTATTTTATCTTTTAAATATGGAGGCTTGTTTTTATTAATAACCACTACGCAGGCAGGTATGCCGGTATTATAAAAAAGTTTAGCGGGTAAGCCGATTATTGCCTCTATAATATTATCTTTAATAATTCCTTCTCTTATAACCTTCTCCTGCCCTCCCCTAAAAAGAACACCATGGGGCATAATCGTAGCCATCATACCATTTTCTTTTAAACTGGCGACCATATGCTGCAAAAACATCAAATCAGCTTTTTTACCGGTTTCAGGAGTAGAACCATATTTAAATCTCTCAGGATATTGCATATTCGCACGGCTATAATTTTGAGAGAATGGGGGATTGGCAATAACTCTATCAAAATGCCTGATATAACCATTATCGACGAACTTAGGGATTGCAATAGTATCCTCATTTTCTATATATGCATCCGGTATACCGTGGAGAATCATATTCATTTTACATATTGACCAGGTCACTCCATTGATTTCTTGGCCATAAAGAGGTATATCTTGTGCGTTTTGTCCCCTTTCTTCAACATATTGCTTTGACTGGATCAAAAAACCACCGGAGCCACAAGTCGGGTCGTAAACAGCCATCCCTTCCTGAGGTTTAATTATTCTTACCAGCAAAGCTGCTACTTGTGGTGGAGTATAAAATTCTCCACCTTTTTTACCTGCTGAATCTGCAAACTGCTTTATTAAATATTCATAGGTTGCCCCTAACAAATCAGGAAACTCAAAATCATCATTGGTTAATCTGTATTTGTTAAAATGATGAATAAGGTCAATAAGCTGCTGGTCTTTTAATTTGGTTTTCCCTTTAGTTGCATTAAAATCAATATGTTTTAGTACACCGTCAAGTGGGGGATTAGCCTCTTCCAGAGAAGCAAGAGACTTATTTAATTGATTCCCTACGTCTTCCTTTAAATTAAGAATGTTTTTCCATCTTGCCCTTTCTGGCACAAAAAAACTGTCACTGTATAGATTTGGGTCTTCTATAAGTTCTTTTATATTTTCTTCGGAATAATTTTGTGCCTTAAATCGCTCAATAAGTTTTTGTCTTTCTACTTTAAACACATCAGAAACACGTTTCAAAAAGAGCATACCAAAGATATACTCCTTATATTCAGAGGCGTCCATTTTACCCCTTAGAATATCAGCAGCCTTGAATAAATGAGTTTCAAGTTGTCTTAGGGTTATCTTCCCACCATTGTTCATAATTTCATCTCCTTCGTGTCAGGTCGAGTCATTTTATAATTGTCATATTTTGATTTAAACGAAGTCAGGTCTTCACATTTGGTATATTGTAATTTCTTAGAATACGATAAAAATGTAATAAAAATGCGACAAAAGGCCATCCTGTCACATAGTAAAACATATACTCAAAATTAAAAATCTAATTTAGTCTGTCTATCTTGCGGCTCAATAATATCTCCATTCACTTTTTCAACAAAATATTTCTCTGTATCTTTAATTAATAATCCTTCTCCGTTGCATTCCTGTTCTATTCTTAATTTAACTGGAATTTTAACACCAGCATAAAGATTTCTAATTATTCCAGAATGTACTTGTTCTAAAAATTCTTTATCTTCCATCTCTACTTCAATAATTTTAACTAATATAAATGACCATTTTGATTCACCTAATAAATCTGGTTTTTTTAATGCTAATTCAATATTTTCTATTGTATTGCCTTTTTTCTGATAATTATTTTCTTCCTCAATAATGGGAGTTGACATA
>JAHIPN010000135.1 GCA_018894595.1 bacterium | reverse complement strand
TAATGTAGCACCACAGCGTTGCTGTGGTGAAAGAGTAGACACGGCACGCCGTGCCTCTACATTATTAAACAAAAAACAAAAAACCCATAATTCAAAATTAAATATTATTTTCGGTTAATGTGTTGTTTTTTTGTAGGGGTCGGATTTATCCGACCCGAGTTTTGCGGGCTTGATAAATCAAGCCCCTACCTCTATGCGCTAAACGCTCTACGCTAATATACTCGATACTAATTACTATTCCACATAAGCTGCCTGTAAAATCTCCTTAGTTGGACTATCTGGTGCCTGGACAAAAATTGCTCCATGAAGGTTTTCACTATCCCAGTTTACACCTTCCAATGTAAATGAAAAATTAAGGATTTCTTCAGGGGCGAGTGAAGTAATTTCAACTTTCTGTTCTTCAAAAATATCAAATACTGAATATTTTAGATTTACTGTTTGCCGTTCTTTAAAAACCATTCCATTTATCTCTAAATTACTTAAAGTAGAATCACTTATATTCTCTATTGTTCCGCTAATGGTTGTACTGCTTGTATTGCTACTCCTTGATGTATTGATAGAAATTCTTGTCCCCTTAGCAATTTCAGCATCAATTTTACTTTTTATAGTTTGGTAATTAGCATAACCATGAATCCAATTTTCATTTAAACCATTAAACAAGATATTAGGTATACCTCTATCAGCACTTCCAGGAGGAAAATACCAGTCATATCGTTCAGAGATTTCCGGAGTAGTATATTCACTCCAATTAACTGCTTCTTCTACCAGTACCATCTGATCGTAACCATATTCCACTACTAATTGTTCTAATATCGGCTCAACGAGTTCGCAGTTGTGACAACCTATACCCATATAAAGTTCTACCATTACCACCCGTTGATTTTCCTGAGAAAGGGGTATAAGCTGAAAATCTAATTCTATAATCTCGTTTTCAATAATTTCAACAGTTTCAGTTTGACTGTAATAACCCTTGAGAACAGCGGTAACTTCTCTGTTACCTACAGGAACTTTGTTTAAAATATAATTTCCTAAATAATCAGAGTCGGTGCTAACATTCCCTGCACTAACTAATACCCCGGCTAAAGGTTTACCGCTTTGGTTATCGGTAGCTGTTCCACTAATTCCTCCAGTAAGAGTGGGAGAGAAAATGCATCCACTCATTGATAATAATGTAAAAAATATCCCTAATAAAATTATCCCTACTCGGAATATATATTTATAGTTTTTTCTCATTAAATAACTTCTCCTTTATATCGATTAATTTTATATATTTTATGGAAATTATGGTAAATAAAATATCCCTTTCTTATACCCATCTGGAGGAGGACATACTCCATTATTGCAATCATCATCCTCTTTGGTCTCTTTTTTGGAAGCCCCTTTTTCTTTAGCATCTAATAAATAACTGATATATTGGAACATTTTATTTTTTTGTTGTTTGGAGAGTAAACCTGAATAAACGTCTTTTACTACTAAATTTTTAACTAATAAGATGGTGGTGGGTAAAATTTCAATAAGGTAAAGATTGCTCACTTCATCCTGGCTGTCTAATAATATAGTGAAAGATATTTTTTTATCAGTCCAAAACTCCTTAATTAGTATAATATCTTCTTCTTTCAGGTCTTTACGGGTATTTATCATAATTACCTGGTATTTTTCTTCAATAATATGCTGTTCAAAATACTCGGCCAGTTCTTCTATCCCGCATACTGAATCCTTATTCTCATTATTACAAAAGTAAAGAATAAGGAGTTTCTGTTTTTCTTTGTAATCTTCCAAATTAAAGGTTTCTCCATCTATAGTCTTAAGGGTAAAGGTGGGGGCGGGGAAGTGTTTTCTAAAAGAAGAGGAAGAAAAAGCAGATGAACAAAAAGAAACCAAAAAAGCAATTATTAATAAAACAATTAAAAGATTATTCTTTTTATTTCTTAACCAAAAAATCATATAAAACACCCCTTTTTGTAAATTCTCCGATTGACCAATTTGCCAATTCACCGATTAGATTAGTCGTTAGTGAATAGCATAGCGTATAGCGTAGAGCTTATAGTATTATAATAAAAATTCTGTATATATTTTAGATTTTTTGTAGGGGTCGGATTTATCCGACCCGAAACGGGTTCGATGAATCGAACCCCTACCTTCTAAATCCTTTAAGTTATTAACTATTATTCTGGATTCTGGCTCCTGACTTCTATCCTATAAACCCGCAACCTGCAACTTTCTTATCTCTACGCTAAACGCTACCCGCTATACGCTACAATATTCACTATCGACTAGTTTCTTATTCTTAGTAAAAAATTCCGCTGTAGAGCAGCAACCCGGCTAATCCGAAAAACAGCAGGGTCATTGCCATCTTGATTTTCCCAAAATTCTTTTGAGTAAGTGCAGCCCACTGTGCCGAAGTAGTCCCCCAATAGGTAAAAGAAAAGACCAGAACTAAAGGCACTACAAACATC
>JAHIPN010000134.1 GCA_018894595.1 bacterium | reverse complement strand
TACTTTTATCTTCAAAGATATTTTCTCTTGATTAGAATAATATTCTTTTTCTAACACAGTACCAATTATAGTTAAATTCTTATCTTCTATGAAATTTATTATATGGTCAGCCCCAATTGGATTAGAATTAAGATTATAATTAAAGATACCGATTAAAAATATTATTAAAAATAGAAAAGCAGTGGTTATATTCCACTGCTTTATAAAACTTATTATAGCAATTATGATTAAAAATACTAAAATCGTAAATAAAATAATTGGATTAATGCTTATGAATTTACCATAAATTATTCCTATTAGATATAGTGCTAAAATTATAGGTAAAGGTCTAACCACATAATGTTTACTATTGGAAGATATGTTTTTTATTGGGCACAAATTAGATCTTTAATTCCTTCAAATTTTTTTTCAGCAATTCCGGAAACATTCATTATATCATCAATTACTCCGAATAGGCCATTTTGATTCCTATACTCGATTATTCTTTCTGAAAGAACCGGTCCAATTCCGGGCAAAGATTGTAAGATAGTCGAATCAGCTGTGTTAATATTGATTTTCCCAGATAGGGAACTTGAGGACGAATACATAATCTCTACATTATTATTTATGCTTTCATTGGACTCTTCGCCATTTTCGTTATAAATTTTATAAGGAATAATTATTTTTTGTCCATCCTTAAGAAGTGCAGCAAGGTTGATTAAATCTAAATTTGCTTCTTCAGTTTCCCCTCCGGCAATTTTTACTGCATCAACGACTCGATCAGTTGACTTTAATTGGTAAACGCCGGGGTTGTTAACTGCACCGGTAACGTGAATGATGACCGACGGAATTTCTATTTGCATTGACGAGGTATTTTCTGAATTACCTGAAGCACGATTTATGGTAAAATTATCTTCGCTATTAATGTTTTTATATAAAACTATTCCTACACCAATTATTATTACTATTAATAACAAAATTATGGTAATCTTTTCTTGATTGGATAAGTTAAACATAATTATTCTCTCCTTACTTTTTTTCTGAATTTCCTTATTGTAAATTTTTATGCTATGTCATTCCTTGGGCGTATGCAATACGCCCCTACATTTTTTCTGATTTTGTAGGGGTCGGATTTATCCGACCCGTGCTATTAAAGTATCTCTTTGCTTCACCTACAGTATATAGTGATCCGGTTATACATATTAAATCATCTTTTTTAGAATTCGATAAAGCACAGTTTATGGCCTGAGGAATATTTTCAGTAACGATTATTTTATACTGCTCTATGTATTGTGCCGCTTCTTTGGCAATTATCTGAGGAGGAGTCGCCCGAGGGTTTTTTGCCTTAGTTGCAATAATTAAATCTGCGTTAGGTGCTAATATTTCTATCATTTTTTTGTAATCTTTATCAGCAAAAATAGCCAACACCAAAATAAGCCGGTGATAAGAAAATATCTCTTTCAGGGCATCCCTCACTACCTTTACTCCACTGGGATTATGTGCCCCATCTAATACCAATGTAGGATTATTCTGAATGATTTCCAATCTCCCGGTCCATTTAACTTTTTCCAAGCCATCTCTTATTGCTTTTTCGGAAATATTTATTCCTTTAATTTTAAGAGCTTCTACAGTCGTAATGGCAGCAGCAGCATTGTCTGCTTGATGTCTGCCCAATAAGGGAGTATGAAGATTTTTATACTCATGATAAATTCCTTTTAAATCGAATATTACGCCCTTAATATCAGATTTTTCTATTTTGTAAATTATTTCTCTTCCTACGCTGTAAATAAGGGAATTTTTCTCTTCGGCTATCTTCTTGATCTCATTATATGCCTCTTCATATTGATTAGAAGATATTACAATCCCCTCCGGTTTAATAATTCCTCCCTTTTCTCTGGCAATTTCTTTTAAACTATTCCCTAATTTATCCATATGGTCATAATCGATATGAGTGATGACAGAAATTAAAGGATCGCAAACATTTGTGGCATCCAATCTTCCACCTAATCCTACCTCTAAAACCAAAAAATCTACCTGCTCTTCGAAAAAATAGAGAAAAGCCATGGAGGTTATAACTTCAAAGAAGGTGGGATGACCGTAGGAAGGTGTATTGGCAACCTTATCTATGGAAGGTTTGATTCTTTCTAATAACTCGCTTACTTTTTCTCTGTCTATTGGTTTATTATTAATTTTGATCCTTTCGGTAAAATCAACCAGATGAGGAGAAGTATATAGGCCAACTTTATAACCATCAGATTGAAGGATTGAGCTAACCAGGAAAGATGTTGACCCCTTTCCATTTGTCCCGGCAACATGAATTACTTTTAATTTTTTATGAGGTTCGCCTAAAAGGGAAAGTAAATAGTTTATATTTTTTAATCCTAACTTTATGCCATATTTAGTTAAATCATAAATATAATCTAATGCTTCAGTATAAGTCGTCACATTTACCTCTTTACTTGAAACTTTTTAAGTTATTTTCTAATCTTTCTTTAATATCTCTTAAATCATCTGCTTTATCTCTTTCCTTTTTAACAATATCTTCCGGAGCTCTGG
>JAHIPN010000133.1 GCA_018894595.1 bacterium | reverse complement strand
CCCATTTTAGCAATTTCTTCTTTTATTTTATTATATTGATCAAGATATTCTGGTATCGGAATAAGCTCTTTCATATCATAAAGTTCTTGGAATGGTTTTCCTATTGAAGCAGTAGGTATATCCTTTTCATATTTTAAAAGTAAATTATTAACCATCTCATTTGCTTCTTCTCTTTTCATTTTCATCTTAGTAACAGCATGAGCAACTTCTGCTGCAAATCTACATTCCAGAGGTGTACCATAATTATGTGCTTTATTTCTTGCGGGAGCAATATCCCATATATTATTTCCAGCAACCGCAGAAGCTATAGCATGAGCAGCGGTTTCATAAAATAGCATCTCTGTCCCAGGACCTGCATTGGCAAATCCATTGGAGGTCATAACCAGATGAGTATTTTTAGCTACTGCTTGACTAAAGGTGCTTACTATCCATAACATTTCTCTTCCTGTATTAGAACCATAAAGCATATGGAAAGGAAAATTTTGAGTAAATTGACAAAAATGCATCATTAAACCTAATATATTATATGATGTTTGAAGAACTGCCGTTCCTTCTGGTCCGCCTGCGTAACCTCCATAAATCGCCCCAGCTAATAACCCGCTTATATTTCCGTTTATTTGATAATGAACTGCTTTGTTTAACATAGAATTATTGGTCATAAATTCTGTTATAATAGGAGATAACCTTCCGTCAGTATGTCTTACCCCCCATTCATCATTGCTTACACCTATTTGAGCCATATCCGATTCAGCTGTCCCCACTGCTACAAACCAAACTCCAGGTCTTCCAACAAGCCTCGCTGCTTCCCTTAAACTCATAGCATGCATCACACAACCACCTAATTCAGAAGGAGTTGGAGATTTTATTTTTCTACCCATAAATTCTTCTAAAATGGGAGCACATAAGCCATCCAAGGTTGGTTCTTTTAAAAATGCTACACAGGCAAGAAAATGATCATGTTCATCATAAGTTATATCTGGACTTAATAACATAAAGGGACGTCTTTCATCTTCTGGCTTTCTCGAACCAAATCTTCTTAAATCACTCCCTTCACCTACCATATATTCAGAAGGAGTATTGAATAAAGCTTCTTCAACCTCTTGTTTAGAAAATTTTATTATTCGGTGAGAGTCTTGATGATATACTCCTGTCTCTAAGAAAAATTCATAAGCAGCTTGCCAAACTCTATCTATTAAATCGTCATCTGAAGTAATAACATCTTGAGGATTATATTTTATACCATATTTTTTTACTACTTTTTGCAAATTAGGGATAAAACGTTTTGAAATATATTTATTTTCTTCTATAAACTCTCCGGTTTCGGCTCTTTTTACTATTTCCCATATTCTTAAAACTGACATTTATTTATCCTCTACTTTCTCTTTTAATTTTCTCTTCAATTTCTTTAACTAATTTTACTGCTTTAAATGCATCTTCCGCATAACCATCTGCTCCTATTTTGGAAGCCCATTCTGCAGAAACAGGGGCACCACCTACTAATATTTTAAATTTGCTTCTTTTTCCTTGGTCTTGTAATATATTTATTAACTCTCTCTGGCTAGGCATTGTAGTAGTCATTAGAGCAGAAAGCCCAATTATGGAAGCATTATTTAATTCTGCAGCTTTAATAATATCGAGAGGATCAGCATCTCTACCTTCATCAATAATTTCATAACCATTAGATTTTAATACTATAGCCAAAATATTTTTTCCTATCTCATGTACATCACCTTTAACAGTAGCTAATACTATTTTTACTTTTTCCTTTTTTTCATCTTTTTGAAGTAAAGGTTCTAATACCTTCATTACTTCCATAAAAGTATCAGCTGCTACCATTAAATCAGGAAGAAATATTTCGAATTTTTCAAATTTTTCCCCTAACTCTCTCATAACTGTAGTTAAATCATCTATTATTGCCCTTGGGCTTATTTCGCTAAGTATTCCCTTTACCAAATTTAATGCACTCGAATCATCACCGTCTTTAATAAATTGTATCAGCCTTTCTCTTTTTTTCATTCTAAATCCTCCTTTAATTAATTAACTTAACTTAAAAATTATTTTAGTTTTTTAATATAATCTCTAAATTGGTATGGATTTTTTTATTTTTCATATATTT
>JAHIPN010000132.1 GCA_018894595.1 bacterium | reverse complement strand
AAAATATGATTTACAAGGAATATGGAAAGACCGGGAAAAAAGTTTCTGCAGTAGGTTTCGGTGGAATGCGATTCGATATTTCCAAGAGCAAAGAGGAAAATGCCGAACTTCTTCGTTATGCAAATGCTAAAGGAATCAACTATTTCGATACCGCCCCTTATTACTGTAAAGACCAGAGTGAGGATATTTTTGGTATTGCCTTTAAGAATATGCCTAAAGACTTTTATGTTTCTACCAAAGGCACCCCTAAGGAATTTAATACTGCTAAAAAAGCAAAAGAAGCGGTAAAAAAATCTTTAAATCGACTGGGTCTCCCTAAAATTCATTTTTACCATATCTGGAACCTTCTTAAGATGGAACATTATAAACTTGCTATGAAATCCGGGGGACAATATGAAGGTCTCCTGGAATGTAAAAAAGAAGGATTGATTGACCATATTGTCTTTTCTTCACATCAGCCGGGATCAGAAATTAAACACATCTTAGAAGATGGTAAGATGGAAGGCGTGCTTTTAGGAATTAATATCTTAAATTTCCCTTATCGCTGGGATGGAGTTATGGCCGCCTATAAAAGAGGTTATGGCGTGGTTGCCATGAATCCGTTATTTGGAGGAGCCATACCCACTCATGAAAAAGAGCTTTCTTTTTTAGCTTCAAAAGGAGAAACCCCCACAGAAGCAGCTTTGCGATTCTTAATATCCTGTCCGCAAGTGTCAGTAGTGCTTAATGGTTTTACCACCCGTAAGCATGTCGATATGGCTTGCCGCGTGGCCGATGAAGCCCTGCCTTTTACTGATGCAGATTTAGAAAAAATTAGAAAACAAATTGGTAAAAATATGAATTCAGCTTGTACCGGTTGCGGCTACTGCGATAAATGTCCCCAGAACATTCCAGTGCCTTCTTATATGCAGCTTTACAATGAAAAACAGATATTTGGCAGCACTGATAAAGAAATGAAAATAAAAAGTTACTTGTGTGGCATAACAGAAAGCCATAGTGCAAGAGCAAAAGAATGTACCGAGTGCGGACAATGCGAAGAGCTTTGCACCCAGCATCTGCCCATAATAGAACGCCTCAAAGAAATGGCCTCCTGGGAGAAAAAATAACTTTTATTTATGTCTTATTTTTAAAGCCCAAAACAAGTATAAAAATTCTATTCCAATTGCTAAAACAATAATATATTTATTATAAGCAATCCGCCAGTACACTCCCCCTTCTCCTATTTCCGGTAAAGGAACGGGGTCAATCGGTAATCCATTTTTTACGGCTAACCCTCTGATATTTAATAGATGTATAATAGGGATTCCTAAATTTTGATATTCAAATATTAATCCTCGTTCAGGATGATCGGGAATTTTTGGACCATCAATAACTAATCCATTAGGATAAGTTATTGAAGCATTGGTATTGCCGTAGTTTGGTGTAGCACCACCGATATTTACAAAGGCTTTAATGGGCTGCCCTTTGGCACTTTTTTTGTAAAGTTGCATTCTTTGCTGAATGTTTTCTTCTATGTTTTCCACATCTATAACAAAAGTACCAGAATCTTGAACTATTTTTTTTATAGTATCCTGTGAATCAGGATAAAACATTCCCTCGGCCTGGTCAAGGTATCCTCCCATAGAAATAGCTAATAATTTATAGGGTAAGATATTTTTTTTATTTAAATCCGCTAACATCTGCAAAAAAGTAAATTCGGGGATATTAGCTCCATATTCAGATGAGCCAATGGAGTAGATGAGTAAAGGCTCTAATTCCAACACTCTGACAGCAGAAAGGGTAGCCAAAATTAAAGCTGGAAAAGAACCACTGGCACCAATGGCAATTACATCCCCTTTTTTTAAATTTGCTTCTTTAAAATATTTAACCAATAAAGCAGCAAAAGCAGGATTGGTGCTAGTTCTTTTTGCCTCAAGATTCCCCAAAGTAGTAGTAAGTTGAGTATATTCTCTGCCGATAATGCCAGTTTGGTTAGGGTCTAATCCTATATCTAATGGTATGTTTCTTTTTAATCGTTCTTCTTTAATTACTTCTAAAGAATTTTTCATAATTTCCGCTGCTTGTATTTGTTCATCATAATAAGGAGTTTTTGCTGTAAATTTAGTTTGTTCTATTAGTAGAAATCCAACAAGTAAAATAATTAACGCCCAAAAAAGGTGAATCAGTGATAACTTTCCCTTTATCCAGCTATTCATTAAAATCCTTTCTTTTGATTAAAAATAAATATTTTAATTGAAACTGCTATATCTATTCTAAATAAATATTATATTTTGTCAAAATTATAATAAGTTTTGTCTGTATCAACTCTTTTGAGGTAGTTTTTTATAAATTTATCATAACGGTAAAGTACTTCTTTGAAATTATTGAAACAAAATGATAAAATTTACTTAAAAAAGAAGGAAAAGCATGTTTATTATTTTTATATTTGGTACAATATTTTTAATATGGGGAATTATTGAACAGATTAATCACCTTAAAAGAGTAAACAAAATTCCTATCCGTATCCACGTTAATGGGACTAGAGGCAAATCGACAACTACCCGTTTAATAGCAGCCGGCTTAAGAGAAGCCGGCTTTAAAGTATTAGCCAAGACAACCGGAACACTTCCGCGGTTGATATTAGAAGACGGAACCGAAATTCCGGTTAAACGAAGGGGTAATGCTAATATTGCTGAACAAATGAAGATTTTTACTGAAGCAGTAAAAAGAAAAGCTAATGTTTTAGTATTAGAATGTATGGCAGTTAATCCTGAACATCAATGGGTTTCCGAACATAAGATGGTTAAGTCGACTATCGGAGTGATCACCAATGTACGAGAAGACCATTTAGAAGATATCGGCCCTGGACTCACTAATATGGTTGAGGCATTAAAACTTACCATTCCCCAAAAAGGAATATTGGTAACTGCAGAAAAGAATTACTTCCCTCTCTTTAAGGAACAAGCCGATAAACTAAAGACGAAAATCATTTGGGCTGACCCAGATGATATTTCCAGTAAAATAATTAAAAAATTTGATTATATGAATTTTAAAGAGAATGTCTCCATTGCCCTTCAGGTCAATAAACTCCTCGGAGTGGACGAAGAAGTATCCTTAAGGGGGATGTTAAAAGCAAACCCTGATCCTGGAGCCTTAAAGATCTATAAGTTATTAAAAAAGAATAAAATTTTATTTTTTGTCAATGCCTTTGCAGCTAACGACCAACGCTCTACTTTATTAATCTGGGAAAATGTAAAGAAAATATTCGATTTAAATAATTCACCAGTAATAGGAATAATTAATAGTCGAGAAGACCGAGCCCTTCGCGCTATTCAATTTGCTCATATCTTAGCTAAAGAAATCATCCTTTCTAAAATAATCTTGGTAGGACCATTAAGTATGTTAACCGAAAGGGCTCTTTTAAAATTGAAAGTCCCTCCCGAGAATATAATAAATCTAGCAAGAATAACAGATATAGAAAAAGTATTGCAGATTGTTTTGCAATTTACCAATAATAAAGTGTTATTAATTGGATTTGGAAATACCAAGGGTATGGGTCAAAGCCTTATAGAATATTTTAATAAATTTGGAGAAGTTAAATGATCTATCAAGCTATTGGAATAGGAATAGTGGTAAGTTTTGCTTTCTATGAAATAGTAGGACTATCCCCTGGGGGGATAGTGGTTCCCGGTTATATCGCCTTATTCTTGGATCAGCCAATCAGAATATTAGTTACTTTATTGGTAGCTTTGCTTACTTATTTTATTGTAAGCAAGCTCTCTAATTATATTATTCTATACGGGCGGCGTAGATTTTTAGCTATGATACTTATCGGCTTCCTATTAAAATGGTTAATCGAGGAGATTATTATTACAATACCTATTTCCGGGATCGAGCTCAGGAGCATAGGTTACATAATTCCAGGTTTGATAGCCAATGAAATGAGAAGACAAGGTCTCTTCCCCACCCTTTATTCTTTAGCAATTGTTTCCATTATAGTTCGTTTAATTTTACTGCTTTTTTATTAGTCACCTTTCTAAAGATGAAATGCATTCTATGTGGCCCGTCTGAGGAAACATATCTATGGGCAAAACTTTTTTCAATTTGTAATCATCATCTTTGGTGAGATATTTTAAATCACGGGCTAAAGTTGCCGGATTACAGGATATATATATAATTTTCTTTGGTTTAATCTTTATAATCCCTTTTAAAACTTTTGAAGAACACCCCTTGCGGGGCGGGTCCACTATAACAAGATGAACTTCTTCGCCGCTTCTCCTCCATTGATAGAGCCATTCTTCTGCTTTTCCGGTAAATAATTTTAAATTAGAGATACCGTTTAACTCACAATTAATTTTAGCATCCCTGACAGCGCTTTTTTCTACTTCGATACCATACACCTTTTCGGCCTGCTTAGCCGCATAGATAGAAATAGCCGCCGTTCCACAATAAGAATCGATAACCGTTTCTTCTCCGCTTAAATTTGCATATTCTAATATTTTTTCATTTAATATTTCCGCCTGCGCCGTATTAACCTGGAAAAAAGACTGGGGCGATATTTTAAATTTAAATGGGCCAATGGCATCTTCCAAATCAGGTTTCCCTTTCAAAAGCCGGAAATCTTTTCCCAGCAAAACCGCTTTAGGGCTCCTATTAATATTTTGATAAATAGAGACGACTTGAGGGAATGTGCTGACTAAATCATTTAAAATATTTTGGTCAAACCCCAAATTATCTTCTTTGGTAATAAAAACTATCATTATTTCTCCCGTGCTCCTGCTCTCTCTTATTAAGATATTCCTTAAATTTCCTCCCCCGGTTTTGCTGTTATATACGGTAACTTTTTGCAAACTTAATTGTTCTTCCAAATAGCTAACCAATCTATTAATTTGCAAACTGAATAGAACACATCCGCTGGCTGGTACAAAATCATAACTGCCTGCTTTGTAAAATCCTAATCGCACCCTTCCTTTTTCCTGGCTCACTTGAAAATAGCCTTTGTTGCGATAACGCCAGGGGTCTTTCATTCCTATGGTGGGCAAAGCTTTGATTTTTTGATTGCCTATCCTGTCCAAAGCATTTTCTACTATTCCCTTTTTCATTTCTAACTGTTTTTCATAAGCTATATGCTGCAAGTGGCAGCCTCCGCAGAGATGATAAACGGGGCAGAGGGATTTTACTCTATGAGGTGAGGTCAAAATAAATTCTTCTAATCGGCCGCGGGCAAAATTCTTTTTTACTTCGATAATCTTTACCCTCACTCTTTCCTCAAGAATTGCCCCGGGTACAAAAACAGTAAAATTATTCACCCTGCCTATCCCTTCTCCCTGATGAGAATAACCCCTTATAATAAGTTCGTAGCTTTCTTCCAACTGCACTGGCTTATCGTTCATTTTATCTCCTATTTTTCTTATTAAATATTTACTGGTTAATTAATAAACTAACGCCTTCTCTTTTTCTTTGTATCTTCCGGCCAAAATTAAACTTTATTCTGCCTATTAAATCTTATCTTGTCTTGCTTTATTATACAATAGAATGTTTTTTAGTTTCATTCTTATTTTCAGTATCCTGTATTTTTATTTACATTCCCAATGTAAAATGATATATTTAATAAACAAAAATATATTTTTCTAAAAGGAAGGGGAATTATAAATGAAAATTAAAAAAATTTATATTTTTATGGCGGTCTTATTAATTGCTTTACTTTCTCTTAGTGCTGGGATAAGCGCGGATTCAAGTACCGGAGAAAAAAGTCCGGATATCTTAATCACCTCTGTCGGCCAGAGCGCAGATGCCCGCATGATTAAAGTAGTAGCTGATAAATTACAACTCACTTGTGATTTTGAGCAAGTTGCTAAACCAGATATAATAAAAAACTACAAAATATTGGTAATAGTCGTAGGTGGAAGCTCAAAAGGCTTGGGAGCAGCCGGAATTGATAAAGAACAGGAGCTTGTTCGTGCTCAAGAATTAATAAAGGAATCAAAGGTGAGAACTGTTAAAATCTTGGTTATGCATGTGGGAGGAGAAGCAAGAAGAGGGGCATTATCAGACGCCTTCCTTAATGAAGTTGTTCCTTATGCTAATCATCTAATCGTAGTGGAAAATGGAAACAAAGACGGGTATTTTACCCAAATCAGCAAAGAGAAAGAAATTTCTATAGAGTTTGTAACTAAAATTTTAGCAACAGGCGAATTAATGAAGGGTTATTTTGATAAAATTTTACAAGAGTAATGTTTACCCTTATTTTTAAAATGGGTATTTTAAAAAAATATTGAAAATGAGTTTCCTACATACTTAATCCCCTTTCCCGAAAACCGGGGAAGGGGATATTTTTATCAGATAAAATACTTTAAGAACTATTATTATTTTTAACAATTATAGCAGGTTAACTATCTTCAATAATTTATTTCACTTCTTTTAAATAAAAACCGTATCCATTTTTTAATATCTCTTGATAAGAAGGAATTCCGCTAAATTCCACTGTCTTATCTGGAAAAAGCATATTAAAATTACTAATAAAAGTTTCTATGGCAAATGTATGCCGCCCTACCCGTTCTTCAATGGGATGACCATCTTCGTCGTAAGGGACATAAAGTCTGCCTAGTTTAGCGGCTTGAACATACATTTTATCTTTTCCTGTAAGAACCAGATTTTCATCAGTTCTACCCCTTAGTCTTCCCTGGGAAGCATTAGCAGTTTCCATAAGGATGGGCATGGTATCACTATAATCTCCCCACTCCCGGTGGGATAAACCATGAAAATCAGGAGGGGAAAGTTCTAAATTCATTTCAATTTCTTCCATTTGCAAATCCATCACTACCATACTGGCAATATCTAAACTCCTATCCGGGGCTACAATCGCATTAATAACCGGGTATTCCGGGGATGCCTCGTGTAAATCAAAGGATAAATCACATTTCTCCTTACGGATTAACTCCATAATTCCATAACAAACTTGCTCAGTGTAGCTACCATAAGGGTTCCCGGGATAGCCTCGATTTAAATTTCGATTATCACTACCCGAAAGAGGTTGGTCATGTTGATTAATGTAAATATCCGGGTCGGGCCATTGATGAATGGGGTTGGTGGCTCGGGAACCGTATCTAAATCTTCTTACACCCGAAGGAGTAGTAAAATAAATATTTTGAGGAGATCCTTCCTGGGGGTCATTGTGAGAAAACCCGCTAAGATTAGCCTGAGGAAGAACAATAACTCTTCCCCTTTCAACTATTGCATTTTCAATCCATAGCACAGCAGTAAGCATTGAAGCAGGTTCGTTGGGATGAGTTCCGCCTAAAATAAAAATAGTTCCGCCAGGTTCTTCACCCTCTAAAAAATAGACCGGGCTATCGCCGTACTTTCCTTTCAGCTCGGGAAAATAATCACTCAAAACTGCGACTTTGGTTACGCCTAGGCCTTTAACGATTACATCCGGTTCCCATTTATCCATAAAGGATTTTCCTGAAATTATTATTATCAAGAAAGCTATAAATATAAAAACAAGTGCGGTTATATGATTTTTTTTCATCCTATACCTCTTCTTCTAATTTTTTATAAAATTCTTATTTAATCATTAATATTCTTAATATAAAAGGAATAATTACCATTACTCCTGTAAGCTGCTTCCAATAATCAACTTCATCCCAAATATCAAGGATAATTAAAATGGTTAAATAAACAACTATGATTCGATAAATTATAGTTAACATCACTGCCCCTTATAGTATTATTTTTGCTAAGCTATTAGCAATTATGATTATAAATATACACCAAGCAGCGGTTACAATGGTAGGTAAGATGCAATATTTTAGAACTTTGAAATAATTTTTTTCTCCAACTATTTGAGCCGCAAATATACCCGCCAAAGCAGTAGGTGGCATTAAGTCGCCCAAGGCTGCTAATTGAGAAAGAGCTGCAACAGTAATAATTGTACTCTTCTCTAATAACGCTAAAGCAAAAGGCACCCCTAATACTGATGCAGAGCCATAAGCTGAGACTGCTCCAAAAAGAGGCATGCTAACCGAAATCCCTAAATAAAGAAGTATTTTTGGTAAACTAAGAGAATTAATTACCAGATAACCTCTTACCCCGGTTAAGGTCATAACCTGGATAAACATTCCTACTCCGACCAAGATCCCTAACACTGGTAAGGCATCATGAATTGCCTCTTTAGAAATTTTAAAGAAATTAAACTTTTTACCAGAGAATAAACCTGCAAAACTGGCTAACAAAAAACTAACCGGCATCCCTAATCCTGGAAATATTTTAGGAAACAATTTTTCCCCGGTCATTAAAATGACTAAAAATATAATAGGAAGAAATAGTTTTATTCCATATTCTTTAGTGTAAGAAGGAGGAAGATTATCTTTTATCTTTTCATAATTAAATTTAGCTAAATATTTCCTTCCCAACCAAAGACTAACTACAATGATTAAAGGTACTGTAACTATGATAAGCGGTAAACCAAACCCGATATAGGGTAGATCAATACCCCCTCCAATAATTAAAGCATTTACATTGATCGGAGGGGCTGCCTCTCCATATACTGCAGCCATAGCTACCAATGCTGCAGTAATCACCTTGGGAAAGCCCATATAAATTAAAATTGGGGATACTAGCACACCAGAAGTTAATACTGCTGCGGTAGAAGAGCCGGTAATCATCCCCGGAAAGACTACAACAAAAGAAAGGCCGATTAATAAAAGTGAAGGGTAACGATGAAAACGCTCAATTATCCACCGAGTAACCGTATCCATCATTCCACTATATTGAATTACTTCCATAAAAATCATTGCAGTGGCAATAACTAAAATAGTATTTATATAATTAAATCCACCTTCTACCAGATGGCGAATTGGAATGCCGAATCCGGATATTAATGTCCCCGAAACTGCCGCTAAAACCATTGACACTCCGACTGGTAATTTAAATTTAAAGGTGGAAAAAGCAAATACTCCTACCATTACTAAAAAATAAACTAATTCAATGCTGGCCAATAAATCATTCTCCTTTCATAGTAACTTGATTTGTTTTTTTTAAAGAATCTAAAGATATAAGATGAGTTCTTGAAAATATTTAGGATCCAAAAACATCGTGTTTTAATTGCCCAAAAAATAAGTATCACCTAAAAAGATAGATGTCGCAACCCCGTCAATTGGCATTTTGATATGCCTTTGATAGGGTTACGACATTTTCATATTAAACTGTAAAGCACTTTTAATATGAATTTTAATGTTTAAAATTCATATATTTTTGTTTGCTATTAGTAAATGCTATTTTCTAATAACCAATGGCTACACCATCACGACGTGAATCTCCTCCGCCATACATCACGCCATCCTTTACCATAATGCCTTGAGCTCCACCAAAGTAAAGGTCATAATCACCTTTTACGTCTACTTCATTTCCTAAGAGTCTAAGGGTTTTAATAGTAATAGATGGAATACGGCTTTCACAATAGATTGGCTTGGTCTTCCCAGCAGAAGAATAACAATGCATACGGGGAGCTTCAATCGCTTCGTCCATATTCATACCAAAATCAATAACATTGGATATAATCTGAGTCATAGCAGTAAAAATACGGGTACCACCCGGTGTACCAAGAATCATAAACGGTTTTCCATCTTTTTCTACAATAGTAGGTGACATACTTGATAAAGGAATTTTGCCTGGTTCAGGAGCATTAACAGATGTTGGGCTTGTGGAAAAATCGTCCATTTCATTATTCATAATTATACCAACGCCTGGAACGATTACTCCAGAACCGAAGAAATAATTAATGGTCTGGGTCAAAGATACAATATTTCCTTCTGCATCAACTACAGATATATGGCTGGTACTATGGTGTTCAAAGGTAGCTGGTTCCCCTGCAGGTATTTCCTGTTTTGGATTTCTAACATCAATCTGATCTGCAAGATAGTTGGCATATTCTTTAGAAGTTAATCCTTCCAAAGGAATATCTTTAACAAACCCTGGGTCTCCCATATATTTAGCCCGGTCAGAAAAAGCCATCTTCATTGCCTCAGCCATAACAGAGATATGGGTAGGACCAAGATATCCCATATTCGCAATATCAAAATTCTCCATTATATTAAGAATCTGGATTAAGTGAGTTCCACCAGAACTAGGGGGAGGCATAGAATAAATATCATATCCGCGGTAATTCCCCTTCACAGGTACACGAATATACGGTTGGTAAGCTTTAAAATCATCTATGCTGAATATTCCCCCTTTTGCATTAACTGCATCTACAATCTTCTTCCCTAGTTCACCGCCATATAAATGTCCCACTCCCTTGTCTAAAATTTCTCGGTAAGTTTTTGCTAAATCCGCTTGCACTAATATATCACCTGTTTCTAAAGGAAGTCCATCTTTAAGATAAGCAATTTTATCAGGATCATTCCATGCAGTCAGCTTGTCGAAATTACTTTTAATCATATCACTAAAGGTTTCAGTTATTTCAAATCCCTCTTCCATATAGGAAATTGCGGGTGCCATCACTTCAGCTAAGGTCATAGTACCATATTTCTCTAATGCAGTACTCAAGCCCATTAATGTCCCGGGAACCGCACTTGCTTTACCTCCTAATTTAGTCCAGAGTTCCTTTTTTGATTGATCAGAAGCAAACATATCTTTTGTAGCAGTTAATGGAGCATGTTCACGATAATCTATAACAATAATCTCTCCTGTTTTAGCAAAACGAATCAGCATAAATCCCCCACCGCCAAGACCAGAGGCATTGGGTTCAGCAGCATTTAAGGCAAACGCAGTGGCTACTGCAGCATCAATGGCGTTACCACCTTGCTTTAAAATTTCCACTCCTGCCTGAGCGGCTAAGGGATGAGCAGCAGCTACCATACCATTTTCTGCTACTGTATCAATAGGAGTATGCCTGTCTGCTCCTTCTGCTAAAAATGCTAAACAGAAAAATATTAAAAAAATCAGTACAAAACAAACAGATTTCTTAGTGAACCTTTTCATTAAATTTACCTCCACTTTAAATTTTAAACTTAATTATTCGTGCAAATATTTTTAGAATTTTCTCCTGACTAATTTTCCCCTTGCTTATCACCTCCATTTTTTAACTTTATTTTTTAGTATAGATGTTTAGAAAATCAGATTTGCTTTGTATTTCTATTTGCTGTATCGTACTTATTTTTTTTATAATACCATCTTTTTAAATATGTTACCATAAATTTTGTTTGGCTTCTCGATAAAAACAAAAAAATATTAAAAATATTAAAATATTTAAAAAATACTAAAAAATACTTGACAAATAATTCCTTATCCTTTATAATTGCTAATAGCAAATATTGCTAATAGCACAGAGGTTGATAATAAGATGGAAAAAAAATTGGTAGACCTGTTAATCGAACTAAAAAGAGATTGCATGATAGATGAAGAACAAATTCGGACTCTATGCAATGTCTCTTTGGCAGAATACAAGGCTGTTATGGAAATTAAGGCAATAGAAAGGGTAACCTGTAATGTTTTGTCTAAAAAGATGGGTCTATCTCCTTCCCGGGGTAGTCGGATAATTGATGGTCTGGTTAGAAAAAAATTACTGCTAAGAACGACCAACCCGGAAGACAGGAGATCTTTCGTTTTATCTCTTTCCTCCAAAGGAGTGAAAATTAAAGACGATATTGAGAGGGAAAGGAATAATTGCGAAAAAAGAATCAGAGAAAAATTATCCGCAAAAGAATTTAATTTAATAAAAGAAAGTTTGGAATTAGTTACTAAAATTTTTCATCAAGAATAAAAATAAAGGAGGAAAGAATCGATGGAAAATAGTAAATCATTAGAAGTAGAAGTAAATGGAAATAACTTCAAGCAGGAGGTTTTGGAATCTACCATCCCCACATTGGTAGATTTTTGGGCCTCTTGGTGTATGCCTTGCCGAATGTTAGCACCAACTATTGTAAAATTAGC
Organism: bacterium; assembly: GCA_018894595.1. Next base: position 6,639 of record JAHIPN010000132.1, on the reverse strand, counting down.
AGAAGAAAACCAAGGCAAACTTAAGGTGTGTAAATTAAATACCGATGAGAACCAGAACATTGCAGCTCAATACGGCATCCAGGGGATACCTACTTTAATCGTCTTTAAGGAAGGCAAGGAAGTTGCCCGTACCGTAGGAGTAATGCCAAAAGAAAAGTTACAAGAAAAACTTAATTCTATTCTTTAATTTACTTACCCCAATCCAGCCAAGGGAGCGAAAATACTTTAACCCTTAGCTTTTATCGAGGGGCGTATTGCAATACGCCCCTACTTGAATAGTTTTATTTTTCGTTTCTTTTTTTATCCTTCCTCTCAGCAAGCAGCATATTTAAATCTAATATATTTTTTTGTATCTCAATCAATTTATTTTTAAAATTATTTAATTCTTCGCTATCAGCACCATTATCAGTCTTGTGCCCCAATCTTTGTAATACTGGCCAGAATATTGATTTTAATTTTTCTATATTTTCCTCTATATCTCTAAGTTCTTTACTTCTTCTGTCTATCTCTAATCTCCCTCCAGGCAAAACGATTTCCCCTTCAATAGATAAAGTCTCTCCTAATTCTGGGATATGAGTCTTAATTTTTAATTCCTCTTCGATTTTTCTGGAAATTTCTTCGGTTGCTTCCTCTTCTCCGTGTACCACAAATATTTTTTTAGGTCTATTTTTAAAACTTTTTATCCACTGTATTATCCCTTCTCTGTCGGCATGTCCCGAAAAACCCTCCAAAGAGCATATTTTAGCATTTACCTGGATTTCTTCCCCAAATATTTTGACCACTTTTTCGCCTTCTTTTATCCTTCTACCCAGAGTACCCTGGGCTTGATAGCCGACAAATACGATGCTGGATTCTTTTCTCCATAGATTATGTTTTAGATGATGTTTTATTCTTCCGGCAGTACACATCCCGCTGGCTGAAATTATCACTTTACTTTCCTTGGAAAAATTTATCTGTTTAGATTCTTCTGCGGTACGCGTAAACTTTAAATTACGAAAATCCAAAGGGTTATTCCCTATATTTATAAGTTTTAAGGTATCTTCATCAAAACAGTCCGGATTTCTTAAAAATATCTCTGTCGCCGATACAGTTAACGGACTATCTACATAAACCGGGACACTTAAAAAATCCTGGTCTTCAATTTTAATATATTCGGTATAATATTTATTTAACTCATAGATTATATCCTGTGCTCTTTCCACTGCGAAAGAAGGAATTACTACATTCCCGCCTCTTTTTACGGTAGTATTGATAATAGAGATTAGTTCTTTGGCATCATCTTCTGAAGGGTGATGTAGTTTATTCCCATAAGTCGATTCTACAATCAGATAATCTGCTTCATCGATGAGAGAAGGGTCTCTTAAAATTGGCCTATCCCGCCTTCCTAAATCTCCCGAAAATACTAATTTAGTCTCCTTATTATCTTCTTTTATCCACAACTCAATTATGGAAGACCCTAATATATGACCGGCGTCTCTAAATCTTAAAGTAACTTCTTCGTTTAATCTTATTTTTTGATTATACAAAACCGATTTAAAATATTTTAAGCTCTCCTCTGCTTCTTTTACGGTATAAAGAGGCTCTCTTAACTTTCCTCCTGACCTTCTTCTCTTCCGATTGTCCCATTTATTCTCCATCTCCTGAATGTGTCCACTGTCGGGGAGCATAATAGAACATAGATCAGTGGTTGCTTTGGTTGTGTATATGTCTCCCCTAAAACCTTCTTTAACTAATTTAGGTATTCTCCCGCTGTGATCTATATGAGCATGGGATAGAACCATAAAATCAATCTCTTTGGGATTAAAGCTGAAATGTTCGTAGTTCATCCGGTTAATCGATTTACTCCCTTGAAACATTCCACAATCTATTAAAAATTTAGTATTTTTGGTTTCAATTAAAAAGTTGGACCCGGTAACTATTTTGGCAGCGCCTAAAAAAGATATTTTCATACTAATTTTTCCCTTCTATAATTCAAAATCTCTACTATCTTTGTCCTCATTTCCTCTTTTTCACAAACTATTTTATGCCGGATAGGCTTTTTCTCAATATCCCTTATCCCTGGAGGGATAGGAACCTGGGTTAAATCAGACATCTTCTCTATTAATTCAAAATCATTAAATTTTTTGTATCGGCTATCTATCGATTCCATCACACTTTTAGTAAATTTAAAAGGACTGGCCGTGGACACAATAACTGTCCTGGTCTTATCCCCGGTTTCTCTAATATATTTTTTATATACTGCATAAGCTACTGCTGTATGAGGGTCGATCAAATATTTCGACTTCTCGAATATCTCTTTTATACATTGACGGGATTCCTCCTGGGGGGCAAACCCGCCGTAAAAATCCTTTAATTTCTCCTTCATTTCGGAATCTATCCGATAATAACCCTTCTCCTTTAAGGAATTCATTAACTCCTTTACCTTTTGGGCCTCCCTTTCGCTTATCGCCCATAACAATCTTTCCAGATTACTGGATACCAGGATATCCATCGAAGGAGAAATGGTCATAATTAATTCTCTTCGTTTATCATAGATTCCAGTCTCAAAAAAATCTGGCAGCACTTTGTTTTCATTAGAAGCACAAATCAATTTATTCACCGGCAATCCCATCTCTTTAGCATAGTAAGCCGCCAGAATATCTCCAAAGTTACCGGTGGGAACAGTTATATTTATCTTTTCACCGTTCTTAATTTCGCCCTCACCTAACATTTTTAGATAAGCATAAAAGTAATATACTATCTGGGGAATCAGGCGGCCTATGTTTATAGAATTTGCCGAAGAAAAAATATAATTCTTCTCTCCCATCTTTTTGTTAAAGACCGGGTCTTCGAATATTTCTTTTACCCCTCTCTGGGCATCATCAAAATTTCCTTTTATGCCTATCACGTAAGTGTTCGCCCCTTCCTGGGTGAGCATCTGCCTTTCTTGTATCTCGCTGACCCCTTTATGGGGGAAAAATACTATTATTTTGGTCCCCTCTACATCGGCAAAACCTTGAAGGGCTGCTTTACCGGTATCACCGGAAGTGGCGGTTAAAATAGCTATTTTCTGGCTAAGATTTAATTTCTGAGCGGCTTTTTTTAAAAGATGGGGGAGTATAGATAGAGCCATATCTTTAAAAGCCAGGGTCGGGCCATGATAAAGCTCTAAAAAATATACTCCCATCTTTTTGCTGAGGGGAGCAATAATCTCGGTATCAAACTTATTATCATAGGCTTTATTTATACAATCTTTTAGCTCGTCTTGACGGTAATCAGTAAAAAATTTCTTCATTATCAAAAAAGCCAATTCTTTATAATCAGTACTTTTTAATCTATATATATCCTTATCTATCCGGGGAATAGTCTTGGGTACAAAAAGCCCTCCATCATCAGCAATACCTTTAATGATTGCCTCTGCGGATAAGGCTCTCTTCTTGTTTCCCCGGGTACTCTGGTAATAAAGATTATTCTTTTGCATATTCTCTCCATAATGATTAGTTAGTTAGTTAGTTAGTTAGTTTAGTCGTTAGTGAATAGTAATTCGTATCGCGTGAAAAAAATAAAATTCAGGTGTAGGGGTCGAATTTATTCGACCCGTCTTTATTGTGGGCACGATACATCGTGCCCCTACCTTAATTCAGAGACAGGCGAGACGCCTGTCCTACGATTAGCGGGCTCGATGAATCGAGCCCCTACTTCTGGTTCCTGGGTTCTGAATTTTTCTTTTCTCTTTCTTCTGCGCTATATACTATATACGACATACGATATACGCTCTTACAAATAGCGTCGCATCTCTTCTCCTGTTACCCGGCCATAAAGCTCTATATAGGGTTTTACCGGATTAGATAAAATTTTAGGAAAGAGGACTTCTTCTATCTGGAAAAAACCGACCGACTCAGTCATTTCTACAATTATTCTAATGGGCTTCTCTTCCCCTTTCACAATTTCTACGTTTTGAATGGAATTAGCCGAATACTTGTGGATATCTCCTACTTGCGGAGTGCGTGATAAGAGAAAAATAATCCGTGCCCTACCCTTTTCCATATCACACCCATCTCCGATCGATACCAGCCCGGCTTCCAGAGAATGAATATCCTGAGTGGCCATATGTCCTGCAATGCCTTCAACAATTAGAGAATGAACAATGGTTTTCTTTTCAATATCTTTATCATAAATCCTGGTCAGGGTTCTCTCGATAATCGACGTAGCAAAAACAACTCCTAATAGCTCGTGATTTTCTCGGCCTACTGACATACCGATATCGTGTAACAAAGATGATATTAATACCGCCACTTTACTATCTTCTGCGGTGCCAATCTTTTCTCTTTCCAGGTTAAATTTAATTCCACCTTTACTTAATATATCAAACATAATCAAAGCATTTAATGCTGTTTTATTCATATGCACCGGGCCGTGGTCATTATAGCCCAATCTTTTTATAGATACTGTGTTGGCATAATTCCGAAAAGCTTGTGCTTCTTCATCATTAAAAATTAAAGAAGCTGCCATGGCTGGCTTTCCGCTCAACATGGCCAATATTTCATTTTCTATCTCTATCTCTTTAGGTGATTTTCTCATTTTTACTCCCCCTTCCGTTTATAATCTGTGTAAGCATTTATAGATACTTCTTAACTATGTCCTAACTATTACCAGAGCGAGAGCGCTCAAAGAAATAATTATTAAAGGCAGGATTAACATTTTATATATTTTCCCCATATCTGCTTTAAAATAATTTCTGGTTACCACTAAACACAAATGCATGGGGGAAATCATTACACCCACAAAACTACCGGTAAAGGCCAACATAGCGTAATATAGATTTGCTTCTCCTTGAATAATTATCGGGAGTAGGACCGGTAATCCTATCCCCAGCGCTGCAGTACTTATTCCAGTCATCATGCCGATAAAAAAGGGAATACTAAATAAAACAATAAAAGGATGTATTCCTAATTTAGCAAATGCTTCCGGGATTATCTCTATCCCTCCCGAAACCTGGAGTATTCTTTTAAAAATCATAATACTGGCGATTAAAATCACCACATTTAAGTCTATATCATTTCTAATAATTTCCTTTAACATTTTTAGACTTAATTTTTTTATATTTAAGAAAATTAAAGACAAGATCACTATTACCAAAGAAAACAATAGATCTGTTTTTGTCCCCAGAACCAAAATTATAATAAGCAGAATAGGCCAGACTCCAAAAAACAATTTTTTAAAATTAAATAAAATATCTTTTTTGTTAATAAGGGTAGTATCTTTTCTTAAATTTTTATATTCCCAAACAAAGCCTATTATTAGCGCTGTAATGGTCAAGGGAAATTGAACTAAGATAACTTCTTGAATTTCTACTTTCAATAAGCCGGCAAATAATATGATGCCCGGAAATAGAGGCCAGACAAATTCCCAAATATGACGAAACCAATAATTTACAAAGGTCTCCTCTTCGGGGGTGAGTCCTACCCGACCTCCTACCTCTTTAACCATAGGAGCAGAAAACATCGCCCCCGCAGGCATAGGAATCAAGCCTAATAAAGCCGGGATAAAAGCCAATATAAGCCTGTAATCTTTAACCAGTCCCCGAAGGGAATCGACTAAATCTCTTAAGCTTTCTACCTTTCTTAAAACGCCGCTTAGGATGTAAACCAGTACAATTATTCCGATTAACTTTAAAGTGGCCGGGTCAATCAAGGCTAAAACAAAATTATTCCCTATCTGAATCGGGCTTAAATTAAGGAACACTCCTACTAATAAGGAAGCCAACAGTATAACATATTCTAAGTTCCATTTCTTTTTTATCAAGAAAATAATTACTGCGATTACTGTTAATAATTTTATAATTTCTGTCACTTTAATTTCACCAATTTATTCTTTCTGTGATTTATTTTTCTGTTTCTTTCTGTATTTTCTTTTTTTCCTCTTTAAATTTAATCCCCTGAACATTAACATCGACCTTAAGAACTTTTAAGCCAGTCATGGAACAGACAGCGTCTTTTACTCTACGCTGTACCTCTTCAGCTACTTTAAAAATTCCTACTTCGTAAGCTGTAATAATAGGAATAGTAATTGCCGCTTCTCCTGTTTTCATCCATACTTCCACCCCTTTAGCCAGGTCCTTCCTGGGCAATGTATTAGTTGAATTACTTCTATACCCGCTGGTGATACCGACCACTCCTCTAATCTTTATAGTTTCCAGAGCAGCAATTATAGCTACCACTTCTTTGGAAACCGTTATACTCCCTAATTCTTGTTCCTGGGAATTATATTTAATAACCTGTTTATCTAACATTATTGTTCGCCACCCTTTTTAAAAAATTTATTTAAACTATTTTTTGTCTTCATAAAATATTTTATCTATATGTATCTTGATTTCTTTTGTTTCAATCCCGCTTGTTTCTAAAATATATTCTTTTACCTTTCGTTGAATTTTCTCCGAAAGTTCAGGGATATTTACATCTTGTTTTACGGAAAGGTGAAGGTCTATATTTATTCCCCCGGACTTTAAGATGTTGACTTCTGGCCTGGTTTCCATAATCTCCGTCATCCCTTTAACCACTTTTAAAGCCAAACGTTTTATAGACCCGATAGAAATTTTAATTTCCCCAAAGGGAGTCTTTTGTACTACGGATAAATTTCCCTTATTAGTTTGGGCTTTTT
>JAHIPN010000131.1 GCA_018894595.1 bacterium | reverse complement strand
TGCCTATTCTTAGACAACTTAAAGTAGATGCGGTCTTAGATAGCGGGTTTATTTGTGATGTTTCAGAATATAGGGAGTTTATTTCAATTATAAAAGAAAAGAATATCCCATATTATCAAACTAAATCGGGAGATAACTATATTTTTAGTAAAAATATGGAGATGCTTATACTTAATCCTCAACATACTTCAAATTTAGATAAGGATTCTGATTTTAATAACCATTCAATTGTGGTAAAATTATATTATAAAAATTCAAATTTTTTGTTTACTGGAGATATTGAAAGGGAAGCGGAAAAAAGATTATTAGTTTGGCAAGATATATTAAATAGTAATGTTTTAAAACTTGGTCATCATGGAAGTTCAACTTCCACTACATTGGAATTTTTAGATAAGGTTAACCCGAGTATTGCAGTTATTACTGTGGGCGAAAACCATTTTGGGCATCCTTCGCAGAAAATTATAGAAAGATTAGAAGATAAGAATATACAAATATATCGAACAGATGAAGACGGAACGATAATTATAAGAACAAACGGCCAGGAATATTGGATAAAAACACTGAAGGGAAACAATTAAAATGAACCAAGGGAGATATATGAATTACGAAGATATCTTAAATCTTACGAAACAGGAGGAAATATACCCTGTTTATCTATTTTATGGAAATGAAAATTATTTAAAAGAAGACATTTCAAAAAAACTTCGAAACAGATTAATTGACCCTGCTTACAGAGAGTTAAATTATAAGGTTTTTTATGGTGAAAAATTATCTATAAACGAAGTAATAAATGATTTAAAAACACTGCCACTGATGTCGAAATATAAATTAGTAGTAATAAAGGAAGCAGAAAAAATTAATAAAAATGATGAGACAAAATTAGTAAATTATTTTAACCGGCTAAGTTTAAAAAACAATTTTTCATCCCTAATAATTATTTATAAAGAGAGCAGTCCAAACAAAGAATTGGTTACAGCAATTAAAAAGGTAGGGGTAGTATCTAATTTTAGCATTACAAATAAAGCAAAATTAACCTTATGGATAAATTCTAAATTCAGGCAGAGTAATAAAAAAATAACTTCGGAAGCTCTATTTTATTTACAATCTATAGTTGGTTCTGATTTAGGGCGTCTTTTTAATGAAATAGAAAAAATAGATATTTATACAAAAGACCAAAAAATAATAGAAAAAGAAGATGTTATGATAACCATAGGTGGTTCAGAGGCAGTTAATATATTTAAAGTATTAGATTCTATTGGAGATAAAGATATAAAAAACGCAATAGATGGCTTGGTAAAGCTGAATCAAGGTAACCTTCATTATTTATCCATATTTGCTATGATATACAGGCAAATAAAACTTATACTTCAAACAAAATTATTACTGGCAAACGGATTTAATTTTAAAGAAGTGGAGAAGAAATTAAGACTTCCTTACTTTGTTGTTGAAAAAACAATAAAACAGTCTAAAAAATATACCTTTAAGGAAATTTGTAAATCTTATGAATTATTGAATATTGCAGACTTGGAACTAAAAGATAGCCGGAAAGAACCCAAGATTATTTTAGAAGAATTGGTTATTAATATAATAGATCAGGGGAAATTAGCGTAGAGCGTACAGCGTATAGCGTATAGTTAGGAAAGAGGAAGTCAGAAGCCAGAATTCAGGAGTCGGAATGAAAAAAACAGAAATGTCATTGCGAGGAACAAAGTAAGCCTGCCCCAGCGAAAGCAGGGGAAGCAATCTCGATTTCGTATCGCAAATTGTTTGAAGAAAATTAGGATTCAGATGTAGGGGCACGATGCATCGTGCCCACAGTGTAAATGGAAATAATATAAAGACAGAGAGGGCACAATTCATTGTGCCCCTACAAATTGGGGAAAATCTTTTTTACTTTTAAATTACGATTTTGTTTTTTTAGTTTCAGTTTTCTTAGTTGCTGGTTTTTTAGCAGCTTTAGCAGCTTTTTTAACCACTGGTTTTACTTTAGCTTTAACTGTTTTTTTTGTCTCTGTTTTTTTCTTAGAAACCGCTGGTTTCTTAGTTACTAGTTTTTTAGCAGCTTTTGCTGCCTTTACCTTTTTAACTACTGGCTTCTCTTGAGTCTCTACTACTTTTTCAGGGGCAGCAGGTGCAGACTCCTTGGTTGGTTCTAACTTTATTAAAGTATTTAGTTTTTTAGTTAAACTTGATTTTTGGCGAGAAGCAGTATTTTTAGGCAAGATGCCTTTGTTAACAGCTTTGTCCAAAATTGAAATAGAATCTGTAAAATATTTATTTGATTCTTCTTTCTTTTTTTCTGAAAGGGCAAGAGCGAATTTTTTAATACTACTTTTTATTTTTGATTTATAAGATATATTCCTTAAATGACTCTTTTCAGAGGTTTTAACTCTTTTTATTGCTGATTTTAATTGGGGCATAATTATTTCCTTTCGATAATATTAATTTTACTTGGTAAATTCTAACATTATTTTAATTTAAAATCAAGCCTTTATTCGTATGTCGTATATCGTATTTCGTATATAGCGAAGAATAACTAGCGTTCAGCGTATATAGTTAGTTTAAGAAAAAAAGAAGTCAAAAGACAGGAGACAGAATTCAGAAGTCATAATGAAGAAATAAAAATGTCGTTGCGAGGAGTGAAACGACGAAGCAATCTCAGTTTCGTATCGCATATTATGCGAAGAAAATAGTAATGAGTAGTTTGTAGGGGCACGATGCATCGTGCCCAAGGTAAACCCTGCTTAGTAGATACTCACTTAGCAGGGTAAACAAAAGACAATAAAACAAAAAGGGCACAATTCATTGTGCCCCTACAAAATCACAAAGACTATGTTAAGAAAATAAAAGCCAAATTCGTATCGAGTATCGAGTTAGGAAAATAAAAGCCAGGAGACAAAAAAGAAAATGAAAACAAAATATAAAATTGCTAAGTACGCAGGCATAGTAATCATTGCCACTATATTTTGTAGAATATTGGGTTTGGGCAGAGAAATAGTGATTTCCAATAGATTCGGAGCAGGGATTGAAACCGATGCATTTTTTATTGCTTTCATGATTCCTAATTTATTGAGGAGTTTTTTAGGGGAGGGTGCTTTAAACTCAGCTTTCATACCAATTTTTGCAGAGCATTTAACTAATCATGATAGAAAAAAAGCTGAATATTTCGCCAGTAATGTTTTAAATATTTTAATTATAATTTTAATAATTGTGGTAATTTTAGGTATTTGGGGAGCTCCTTTACTAATTAACATAATCGCTATCGGTTTTAAAAGCAACATGTATAAATATCAATTGGCTATTAACCTAACCAGAATCATATTCCCCTATATTGGCTTCGTAGCAGTTGCTGCTTTATTTATGGGTATATTGAATTCTTATAATCATTTTTTGGTACCTGCCTTATCACCAGCTATGTTAAATATTTCAGTTATCATTTTTGCTCTTACTTTAAGTTATAAATATGGCATATATAGTATAGCTTTAGGAGTAATTTTGGGAGGGATAGGTCAGGCGCTAATACAAACCCCGGTATTAAGAAGAGAAAAGATAAAATATAGCTTTGTAGTGAATTTTAATGATCCGGGGGTAAAAAAATTATTAAAACTATTAATGCCAGTAATGATAGGCCTGGCTATTACTCAGATTAACGTTATAGTGGATAAGACAATTGCTTCTACTTTGATTGATGGAAGTATTTCGGCTTTGTATTATTCCAATAGATTAGTACAATTTCCCCTGGGAGTATTTGGGATTGCTATATCCATTGCTATCTTTCCTACACTTGCAAAACAAACGGCAAAAAATAATATTACTGAATTTAAAAAATCTTTATTATTCGGCCTAAAAATATTATTATTTTTCACTGTTCCATCAGCTGTGGGATTAATAGTGTTAAAGGATTCATTGATTCGTTTAATATACGAACATGGTATATTCAGCAGATTGGCAACCAATATGACTGCAAGTGCCTTATTGTATTATTCTATTGGCTTGTTTGCCTATGCCTGCGTTCGATTGATAACCATGTCTTTTTATGCTTTGAAAGATACCAAAACTCCGGTAAAGATCGGAATATATATAGTAATTATAAATATTGCTCTGGATTTAATTTTAATTAGATATTTGGCTCATTCCGGTTTAGCGTTAGCTACATCAGTAGCAGCTATACTAAATCTGATTATATTATTAAAAGTTTTACAGGATAAAATTGGGGATATGGAATTAAAATCACAAGCATCATTTTTGATAAAAATTGTTATATCTTCAATATTTTTAGGAATAGTCTGTGTTTTAGTTAGTAATTATTTTAGCAGCATATTGGATTTGAGTAATAAATATAATCAAACCATTCAAGTGATCGTTTCAATTTTTAGTGGAGGTTTGGCATATTTTATTATTAGTTATATACTGGGTGTAAAAGAAGTTAGAAATTTAAAGCAAAATATAAAAACAATCTTAAGGAGTAGAGATTAAATAATGTTAGAAGATTATCATTGCAACATTGAAAATATCAGGAATTTTTCCATAATCGCTCATATTGATCACGGAAAATCAACCATAGCTGATAGATTATTAGAATACACCGGGACAATTTCCGAGAGAGAAAAAAGAGAACAGATATTGGACGATATGGATTTAGAAAGAGAAAAGGGGATAACTATTAAATCAAAAGCAGTAAGATTATATTATCACTCCAAAGATGGGAAGGAATACATCTTAAATTTAATTGATACCCCGGGACATGTTGATTTTTCATATGAAGTATCTCGTAGTCTTGCGGCATGTGAGGGTGCTTTGTTGATCGTTGATGCATCTCAAGGTGTCCAGGCACAAACCATAGCCAATATTAATTTAGCATTAAAAAGCAATTTAAAGATAATTCCGATAATTAATAAAATAGATCTTACTTCTGCTAATCCTGATAGAGTTATTCAAGAATTAAAAAATATTTCAGAAATAAAAGAAGAGGAAATAATTTTAGCGAGTGCCAAAGAAGGAATCGGAACTTCTGATATTTTAGAAGCGATAGTCAATAAAATTCCACCACCAAAAGGGAGCTCTAATCTGCCCTTTAGAGCACTTATATTTGACTCGGTTTATAATTCATATAAGGGAACAATTGTCTATGTTAAAGTAGTAGATGGTGCAATAAAACCAGGTATGATTATTCAAACTATGTCCAATAATATAAAATATGAAGTGATGGAAATAGGGATTTTTCGTCCGAAGATGCAGCCCATAAAAAAACTAACTGCCGGGGAAGTAGGGTATATAATAGCCGGGTTTAAAAATATTAAAGATACTCATGTAGGTGATACTATTATCGATGCTTCTAACCCTTCCAGAGAGAGCCTTCCCGGATATAAAAAAGTTACACCTTTGGTTTTTTGCAGTATCTATCCGGTTGATAATAAGGAATATGAAAACCTTAAGAGTGCATTGGAGAAGCTTAAATTAAATGATTCCTCTCTTTTTAGTGAAGACGAAACGTCAGAAGCTTTGGGGTTTGGTTTTAGATGTGGGTTTTTAGGATTACTGCATATGGAAATTATTCAGGAAAGATTAGAAAGAGAATATGACATAAATTTAATAGCCACTACCCCGAGCGTAATGTACCAGGTAACTAAAAAAAATGGGGAAATATTAAAAATAAGTAACCCTGCCTCTTTCCCTCCAAAAAATGAAATTGAAAAAATTGAAGAACCATACGTAAAAGTAAATATTATAACTCCCAGTAAGTGTATAGGCGGAATTATGGATTTAGTTCAGGAAAGAAGGGGAAGTTTTAAAAATATGGAATATATCGACGAAAAAATCTTAAGATTAGATTATCATCTGCCCTTAAATGAAATCATTTTAGATTTCTATGATAAATTGAAATCGATAAGCAGCGGATATGCCTCCCTTGATTATGAACTTGTAGGATATCAAGCCTCCGAATTAGCCAAAGTCGACATACTGGTTAATCATCAGTTAGTGGATGCCCTATCTTTTATTATACATAAAGATAAGGCGTATACACGGGCAAGAAAAATAGTTGAAAAATTAAAAGGAATTATACCTCGCCAAATGTATGAAGTTCCACTGCAAGCGACGATTGAAGGAACGATTATTGCTCGAGAAACTATCAAAGCACTAAAGAAAGATGTAACTGCTAAATGTTACGGAGGAGATATCACCCGTAAAAGAAAGCTGTTGGAAAAACAAAAAGCCGGGAAAAAAAGAATGAAGAAGATAGGAAAGGTAGAAATTCCACAGGAAGCATTTTTAGGAATATTAAAAATTTAATCAGGTGATAATTAATGAAATTAGGATTATATCTACATTTTCCTTATTGTATATCAAAATGTCCTTACTGTGATTTTAATTCTTACCAATTGAAAGAAGATAATCAGATTTCTTCTTACATTTCCGCTATATATCAGGAGATGACCGCTTATTCTAAAAAATTAAAAAAGAGCAATATAAAGACTATTTACTTGGGCGGTGGTACCCCTACTATTTTATCGGGAATTCAAATTTGTAATATATTAGAATTTTGTAAAGAAAAATTTAAGGTAGATAAAGATGCGGAGATAACCATAGAAGCAAATCCGGGGACATTAGATGGTGAAAAGATAAAGTTATTAACCGAATCAGGAATAAACAGATTGAGTTTGGGAGCACAGAGTTTTAATGATTTATTATTAAAAAAATTAGGTAGAATACATAATACACAAGATATTACTGATTCATATTATTTAGCTCGAGAGGCAGGATTTAATAATATCAATATAGATATTATGTTTGCTTTACCAGACCAAACTACAGAAGATCTTCAAGCTACACTGAAAAAAGCTGTTTCCTTGAAACCAGACCACTTATCCCTATACAATCTGACTATAAAACCAGGAACAGAATATTATGAAAATTATAAAAGAGGCAAATTAAAGCTACCTACTGAGGATGAAGAATTTGATATGTATAATTGGGCAATAAATTTTCTCAAAGAGAATAATTTTGAGCACTATGAGATAGCAAATTTTGCTCGTCCGCATAAGAGGTCGATGCATAACCTAATTTATTGGCAAAATCAACCATATTTAGGAATAGGAGCAGGAGCATATTCTTTCATAAAAGGATATCGATATATGAATTATGAAAACCCAGCAAGATATATCAAAGAAATAATGAGCGGTAAATTACCTATAGACCATGGAGAAAAATTATCTTTAAGAAAAAGAATGATAGAAACCATAATTTTAGGTTTAAGGACCAAAGACGGAATAGGTTGTAAAAAATTCAAGACAAGATTTGGAGTAAACCTTAATAATATTTTCTCTAAACAGATCAATAAATTGGTCAATTTAGGACTATTGCAAAGAGATGATAATAGGATAAAATTGACTAAGAAGGGTATTTTTCTGGCTAATACTGTTTTTAGGGAGTTTGTTGATTAGTTAGTCGTTAGTTAGTGAATAGTAATTCGTATCGCGTATTGCGCGAAGAAAATAGTAATGAGCAATTTGTAGGGGCACGATGCATCGTGCCCACAAAAGCCAAAAGACAAAGAAATAAAGGGCACAATTCATTGTGCCCCTACAAAATCACAAAGACTATAGTGACGTCATGGGCAGACAAATCCGTCTCCTTGTCCTACTAACGACTATATTAATTGGTAAATTGGAGAATCGGTCAATCGGAGAATTTTTGTTAAAACATCTGTTAAAACATCTTGACAAATAAGTTCTATGGTGATATCTTATTTAAGGTAATTAGCACTCTCCCTATGAGAGTGCTAAACGAGGTGGAAAATGGAATTAAACGAAAGAATGAAAAATATATTAACAGCTATAGTGCATAGATATATTACTACTGCTGAACCGGTTAGCTCAGCTATAATCGCGGAAAAATATAATTTGGATTTAAGTACGGCCACAATAAGGCATGAAATGTATCTATTAGAAAAATATGATTATTTATGGCAGCCGCATACTTCGTCAGGGAGAATTCCAACCGATAAAGGTTATCGATTTTATGTAGATAATTTAATGATAAAAAGCTATTTAAGAGAAAAAGAAAAGAGAGAAATTATCCAGATTTACAACAAAAGTAAAGAGTTCGAAGAGACGATGAAGATAACTTCTCAATTATTATCGAAATTAACTAACAATATAGGAGTTGTCTTAGCACCGGTTATATATAATGATTTAGTAAAAAATATTCAATTTGTATCGGTGGGAAGTAATCGTATTCTAACTATTATAATTACAGATACAGGATTAGTCTGCCAAAAAATAATTAAAGTTTCTGGTGAAATTACTAAAGACAGATTAAACTATCTATCTAATTTTATAAATAGTAAATTAGTAGAAAAAGATGTAAATTTGACAAATTTAAACAATTTATTAATAGATGAATTAGATAAAATTATTTCATTTCAGGAAAGATTTAATTATATTCATAAATTTTTAGAAGAATGTTTTAATTTTGAATATTCTGAAAATAAAGTTTATTTAGATGGTAGAACTAACATAATGAAACATCCGGAGTTTAAAGAAACAGATAAATTAAATTATATATTATCATTAATCGAAGAAGAAAATATATTGGCGGACACAATAAGAAGATATTTAGGATTCAGAAAGACGAAAATAATTATCGGCAAAGAAAGTAAACTGAAAGAAATGCAAAACTGCAGCCTGGTAACAAGTGAATACAGTATTAAAGGTAAATCAGCTGGAGCAATAGGAATATTAGGTCCAACCAGGATGGATTATCCCAGAATGGTCTCCATTGCTGAATATATATCAGATAAATTAAGTGAGATATTATCTGAATTTTAAGATATCCCTACAATTAATGATCATTGTCGGAGGTGTTAATGTATAAGAAAGAAAGCAAAAAGAAATATCAGGGAAAAGGAAAATTAATGGATAGTAAAAAATATAAATCAATGACTAAAGAAGAAATAATTCGAAAATTAGTAGAAAAAGAGGAAGCATCAAAAAACATAGAAGAAGAATTATCAGAAAACAAGAAATTGATTCAAGAAAAAGATAATTTATGCAAAGAATATTTGAAACATTTGGTAAGATTACAAGCTGATTTTGATAATTACAAAAAACGACAGGAAAAAAAACAGAAGGAATTTATTGAATTTGCTAACGAAAGGCTTATAAGTAATTTATTAACTGTATTGGATAATCTGGAAAGAGCTTTAGATTCTGCTAAAAATGAAGAAAATGTAAAAGCTATAAGAGAAGGGATTGATAATACCTTAAAAGAATTTCGTAATATTCTAAACAAAGAAGGAGTTAAACCTATGCAATCAATTGGGCATAGATTTGATCCTTATAGACATGAAGCGGTAATGAGAGCAGAAACAGATAAATATTCTGAAGATACGGTTACAGAAGAATTTCGAAAAGGTTACTATATAAAATCTAAAGTGTTAAGACCTGCAATGGTAAAAGTTGCAGTTTCTTCCAATGAAAAAAAGAATACTCATAAAAAATAAATTAAATAAAAAAATATTAAAAAAAGGAGAGATAATATCATGGGAAAAATAATTGGAATCGATTTAGGAACAACTAATTCTGTTGTCGCAGTTATAGAAGGAGGAAAACCTGTTATCATAGAAAATGCAGAAGGTGGTAGAACCACTCCTTCTATAGTTGCATTTACCAAAAAGGGAGAAAGGTTAGTAGGTTTATTAGCCAAAAGACAGGCAGTTACCAATCCTGAAAATACCATATTTTCGGTTAAAAGGCTTATTGGTAGAAGATATAATGATGGGGAAGTTCAAAAAGCAAAAAAGATCTTACCTTTTAAATTAATACCCGGAGAACATACTGACATTAAAATAGAGGCGAACGGTAAAGATTATAGTCCACAGGAAATTTCAGCTATGATATTGCAAAAACTTAAAAAATCTGCGGAAGATCACATTGGTGAAAAAATAAATGACGCAGTAATTACTGTACCGGCATATTTTAATGACAACCAAAGAGAAGCCACTAAGAATGCGGGCAAAATTGCCGGCTTAAATGTATTAAGGATTATAAATGAACCTACGGCAGCGGCCTTTGCTTATGGATTTGATAAGATAAAAAATGAAAAAGTTGCTGTTTATGATCTCGGAGGCGGAACTTTTGACATATCTATTTTAGATATTGGCGAAGAGGGGGTATACGAAGTAAAATCTACTAACGGTAATACTTTCCTGGGCGGTGACGATTTTGATCAAAGAGTAATACATTGGTTAGTAGATAGTTTTAAAAAAGAAAATGGAATAGATTTAAAAAAGGATCAAATGGCCTTACAAAGATTAAAGGAAGCAGCAGAAAAAGCAAAATGTGAATTATCCTCATCATTAGAAACTGAGATTAATTTACCTTTCGTTACCGCTGATGCCAGCGGGCCAAAACATTTAAGCGTTACTCTAACCAGAGCAAAATTAGAACAGCTTACCGATGATCTTATTGAGAGTACCATTGAGCCCTGCCATAAAGCACTTGAAGATGCTAAATTGAAACCGGAAGATATCGATGAAGTAATATTGGTTGGAGGGCAAACCAGGATGCCCAAAGTACAGGAAACTGTAAAGAAAATATTTGGAAAAGAAGCAAACAAAGGAGTTAATCCTGATGAAGTGGTGGCAATGGGAGCCGCAATTCAGGCTGGTATTTTAGGAGGCGAAGTGAAGAAGGACATTCTATTACTGGATGTTACACCTCTGTCGTTAGGTATAGAAACTTTAGGGGGAGTAGCTACTCGCTTAATTGAAAGAAATAGTACCATTCCTACTTCCAAGAGCCAGATATTTTCAACTGCTGCTGATAATCAATCAGCTGTTGATATAAATGTATTACAGGGTGAAAGGCCTATGGCTAAAGATGATACCAGTTTAGGAAGATTTCAATTGATTGGCATACCACTGGCACCGAGAGGGATTCCCCAAATCGAAGTAACTTTTGATATCGACAGAAACGGTATTATAAATGTTAAAGCAAAAGATTTAGGAACTCAAAAAGAACAAAAAATAACCATTACTGCATCAAGTGGGTTAACTGATGAAGAGATAGATAAAAAAGTAAAAGAAGCAGAGCAATACTCTGAAGAAGACAAGAAATTAAAGGAAAAGATAGAACTTAGAAATCAAGCTGATACTTTAATTTATTCTGTTGAAAAAACTCTAAAGGAATCCGGAGATAAGATTAACGAAGAAGAGAAAACTAATATAAATGAAAACATAAAAGATCTTAAGAAGGCTTTAGAAGAGGATAATGCAGAAAATATTAAAGCCGGTATCGAAAAATTGACTGCTTCCTCACATAAAATGGCTGAAGAAATTTATAAAAAAGCATCAGCAGAAACACAACAACAGGAGACAGCTAAAGAAGGTGAAAAGAGTAACCAATCTGAAACCGAAGAAAAGACAGGCGAAGAAGGTGAAGAAAAAGTAGTTGATGCTGATTATGAAGTCGAGAAGGACGAAGACAAGAAAGATTAGCGTATAGCGTACAGCGTGGAGCGTATAGTTAGGAAAGAAGAAGACAGAATGAAGAAACAGAAATGTCATTGCGAGGAGCGTAGCGACGCGGCAATCTCGATTTTATATCGCTTATTGTGTAAAAAAATTAGGATTCAAATGTAGGGGCTCGATGAATCGAGCCCGTCTGTTTTGGGGCGGATGAATCCGCCCCCTACAGGAAATAAAAAAAAGAAATGTCATTGCGAGCGTAAGCGAAGTAATCTCAATTGGGATTACTTCGGTCGTTTTACTCCCTCCATTAGACTATTAATTAAGAATATATTAAAATAGATTAAAGTTTATTAAATTAACCAGGTACCGAATAAAGAAGGCTGAACAAGTCTATGCTCTCTCA
>JAHIPN010000130.1 GCA_018894595.1 bacterium | reverse complement strand
TTTCACAAAACCATACTCTTTTATATAGCTAATATCAACTTCATCAAGCTTAATTAAAGACTCTTCGCTGTTAAAACCTAATTCTTGCATAAGCGATGAAAATTCATCACGAGCACGGTTATATAACTTGGAAGTCTTAACCAGAGTATCATCTAAATCAAAGATAATGGTCTTAATTTTTATTCTCTCCTTTTGCATAAATTCTTTATAATTATAACTATAATGATGCGCTTTGGCAAACCCCCATTCAGTATCGAGTATATAAACACAGTAATAAGTAATGAGTGATGAGTGATATGTAAAAACAGTATATAGTGAAGAAAAAAATTAAAAGAAAGAAGGAAAAGAGTTGGCATCAAGTATTGATTAAGCAGATAGAAAAGTACCATAGGAAGGGAAGATAATAAAAATCTTTTATAAAATTATAAAAAATGTGCTATAATATTTTTTGTTAAGTAAAATAGATTCACTGATTGATTAATTGTTTTAAACTAAAAATATACTATGATTACAACCAAAAAATTAAATAAAATAGTAGTGTAGGGGCACGATGCATCGTGCCCGCAGAAAAAATTAGGTAATAATATGGCGAGGGCACAATTCATTGTGCCCCTACAACCCAGTTATAACCAACAAATCCAAAATTATTATAAAATTATTTACGATACACTGTGTATATACTCTGCTTTTAAATATTTTTTAGCTTTTTGGAGAATAACCATACTATTGAAATATTTAGAGAAGTAAAAGTAAAAGAATTTGTTTAAAAATATCTATAGTTGGAAAGAAGGCAAAGATGGAAAAAAATAATAAAGAAATGAAAAATTTAAAGAAGAAAGATATTAAAAAAGGGAAAAAATCTATGATTAGAGAACTGCTGGAAACAGTAATCAGTGCCGGGATAATCGCTTTTATAATTATTACTTTTATCGGTCAGGTCACTGTAGTGAGGGGTGCTTCTATGGAACCCACTCTTCACGATAATGAAAGGCTTATTGCCAATAAGATTAGTTACCGCTTCGAAACACCTGAAAGAAGTGAAATAATAATCTTTAGACCTCCTTTAGAAATAAAACGAAATTATATTAAAAGAATAATTGGAGTTCCGGGAGATAAAATTGAAATTACCAAGGGAGAAATTTATCTTAATGATAAAAAATTAGAAGAGCCTTATGTAAAAAATAGATCGTATGAGAATATGCCTCCTACAATTGTACCTGATAATTCTTTTTTTGTCTTAGGAGACAATAGACCCAATAGCAGTGATAGTAGATATTGGGGTTTTGTACCCCGAAAGAATGTGGTAGGTAGGGCCTGGATAGTTTTCTGGCCCTTAAATAAAATTAGATTACCGTGAGAATCTATAATAGTTAGCCAGTTTACCAGGTAACTGGATAACTAACATTCTATCCGCTATTTTCTTCTTCACGATATACGAAATACGATATACGAATTCTATTTATAGGTTTCGATAAATTTTTCAATCGAGCGGTCGTAGGTTCTCTCTATTTCGGGAGGGAATAAACACCCGGGCAGTTCACCCATATTCCAATGATAATTAATGCATTCACAGCACTTACCTTTTCGACTGCAGGGTTCATAGGTACAGGTGCAATTACTCTTGTTTTTTTCGATATTACATTCCATTGTTTTTCCTCCATATTTTATTAAATTATTCTTAATAACCCTTATTTTAAAATACTACGTTACTTTAACTTCTTTTTATATTATATAAATTATAATTTAAAAAATATTTCAGTTCAATCATTTTATTAAAAACAACATAAATTCATTAATTTTTTGAATTATCTAAGAGGTTACTGTATAATAAAAAGGTATATAATATAAAAATAATTTTACCAAATTTAATAATAAAAAAGGAGTGATGAAAATGAATTTAAGCAAAAAATTTATATTTTTAGGGTTAATTTTAATTTTTATTATCACTAGCTTTGCTATGTTTTCTTTAGCCAGTGAAGAAAAAGATTATATTAACCGGGCCTTAAAATTAATTGACGAAGAAAAATATAATGAAGCAGTGAGAGAATTAGAAGAAGCACTGGCTCTAATCAGAGATAAAGCAAATTTAGAATTAGTTAACTTATTTTTCTGTGAAGAATTGCCCCAAATGTTTGGCATATATAATCCTAGAGAAAATATTTTATTTAGCTCAGAAGATACTTTATTTATCTACGGAGAACCAAAAAATTGTACTTACAAAGAAATTGAAAAAGGTTTATATCAAATGCATTTTAAAGCGGAAATTTATTTATTAGATTCTGATAATAATGTATTAACTGGAGAAATGGATTATTTAGATTTCCCCTTTACTTCTCGCACAAGAAATTCTGAGATATATATTTTTGACGAAATTCCAGTAAAACAACTTAATCTCTCCCCAGGCAATTATAAATTTCGCTTTATCTTAAAAGATGTTTTCTCTCAAAAAACTACCGAAGCAATAATTGAATTCACTGTTACTGAATAAATAATTTATTCAAATAAATAGAATCCAGAAGTCAGAAAACAGTAGCAAAATTAGTATGTGGTAGGGGTTCGATTCATCGAACCCGCAATAATTTAGAATGTCATTGCGAACGTTAGTGACGAAGCAATGACAAAAATTCTCATTTCCCGGGGCGGATAAATCCGCCCCCTACGTTTTTAGTTTGCTGTTTAATTGAATTAGTTTAATAGACAGGCGAGACGCCTGTCCTACGGTTTTACATATTACTTTTCCAATATTTTTACTGCATAGTAATATTAAACGCTATACGCTAATTTTGTTTCTTTATTGGAATCAGGCATAAAAATTTTAGAGTTTCAGAACCGGTATTTTTAAACTGATGCCTTTCTTCGGGAGCCACGTACACTACTGTCCCACTTTTAATCTCGAATTCTTGTTCCCCATCAGTAGATACTCCTTCACCTTCTAAAATAAATACCTCGTGTTCCCAATTATGAGTATGTAAGGGACTATACCCTCCCGGACCAACCTCAAACAACCTCATAGCAAAGTTCGGAGCCTTATCTTTATCAGAAAT
>JAHIPN010000129.1 GCA_018894595.1 bacterium | reverse complement strand
TTTCAGACAAAATATTTCCTCCTCTTAATCAATTCACCAATTCCCCGATTAGCCAATTTACAAATTAGTTAGTCGTTAGCGAATACTTGTAGGGGTCGGATTTATCCGACCCGAAACGGGTTCGATGAATCGAACCCCTACCTCTGACTCCTAATTTTCTTGACTCAATACTAACGACTATTCACTATTCACTAACGACTAATAATTTGTCGTATGTAACTTTTTTAGCTTCTTCGTACACTTCTTTAAGAGGAACCTGGTGTTGTTTAGCCATTTTCTTACAATCTTCATATTCGGGGGCAACATTTTTAATTTCTCCTTTAAAAATACCGACCTTAACCCTAATTTTACCATACTTTGTTTCGGCAATAAAATTTTGCTGAGCCAGTCTCAATCTTTTTATTTCTCTTATCCTTACCCCCAAGGTAGTGGATTCGGAAAATAATACTTCCAGTATTTCCTTAAGATTTTGTTCGTAAACAATAATGCTAAGTATATGGGCAGGGCGGTTCTTTTTCATTTGGATAGGAGTTAAAAAAACATCTAAAGCTCCCTGGGAAAATAATTTTTCCATAATATAATCATAAAATTCCGGGTTCATATCATCAATATTAGTCTCAATCAATACAGCTTCATCACTAACATAACCATCTTTTATGTTCTCATCTTCTAATATTTTTTCACCTATACTTACCCTTAAAAGATTAGGAATGGTAAATTCTTTCTCTCCGGCTCCATATCCTGTCTTTTCTATTTTCATTAAAGGCCTCTCTCCAAAACTTTTAGCCAAGGTGCTGATAATTGCTGCCCCCGTCGGGGTAATCATCTCACTCTCGATCCCACCACTATAGGTTGGGATATTCTTTAATAATTCTAAAGTAGCCGGGGCAGGAACCGGTATAACCCCATGAGCACATTTAACAAAACCCTTTCCCACAGGAAGGGCGGAAGAATATATTTCTTCTATTCCTAAAGTTTTTATTCCTATAACCGTAGAAGTAATATCAATAATACTATCCAATCCTCCAATTTCATGAAAATGAATTTTATCTATATCTTTCCGGTGAATTTTAGATTCAGCTTGAGCTATATTAAAAAATATCTTTTTGGTTTCCTTTTTAATCTCTTCGTTTAATTTGCTCTTCTCAAGGATATCTAAAATATCTTTAAAGCTTCTCTCCACTCCCTCTTCTTTTATCTTTACCTTAAATTGAGTGGCAGAAATTCCCTTTTTTGCTACTTTGTTTACCTCTAATTGATAACCGGAAAGACCTAATTTTTTTAATTCCTTTTCTAATGTTTCTATTTTTAATCCCGCATCAAGTAAGGCACCGACTGTCATATCCCCACTAATACCGGAAAAACAATCAAAATAGGCAATCTTCATTCCTTCACCTCATTTAACTGATTAATTAAACTTGCCATATAGCCAGCACCAAATCCATTATCAATATTTACTACCGCTAACCCGGGGGCACAACTGTTAAGCATAGTTAATAGAGCAGACAATCCATTAAAATTCGCCCCGTAACCTACGCTGGTGGGAACAGCAATTATAGGTTTGTCCACCAATCCTCCTACCACACTGGGTAAAGCCCCCTCCATCCCTGCTACCACGATTAAAACATTAGCGGCTAACAATTTTTTTGAATTGGTCAAAAGCCGATGAAGGCCTGCTACTCCAACATCATAAAGGCGTTCTACTCTATTGCCCATCAACTCAGCGATAACTGCGGCTTCTTCTGCAACTGGAATATCAGCAGTGCCGCCGCTGACCACTAAAATAAATTTAGAGCTAACTTTCTTCTTTTCTTCTACTGCCACAACCCTGGCCTCTTTAAAGTAGGTTACTTCCGGAATAATCTTTCTAATCTCCTGATATACTTCGGGGGTAGCCCGGGTAGCAACAATTTTACCTCTGGTTTCCTTTATTCGTTTTGCAATTTTAGTTATCTGCTCTAAAGTTTTACCTTGACAAAAAATAACTTCCGGAAAACCTTTCCTCAATTGCCTCTGGCTATCTATTTTGGCAAAACCCAGGTCATCATAAGGGAAATGCTTTAACTTCTCTAACACTTCTTCTATTTCTATTTGGCCGGATTTAAATTGCTGTAATATTTTCTTAATCTCTTCTTTATTCATTAATCATTCCTCGGCTTTCTCATTTAATTCTTCATTCATACTCCCGGTTCGGTATCCTTGCAAATCAAGGGTAATATAAATAAATCCTAATTTTTTTAATTTAGCGATTATCTTTTTTCTTAAATCTTCTTCCATTAAGAAGAGCATATCTTCTTCTCTTACTTCAATCTTTGCCAGCTTATTATGGCACCTTACTCTTACCTGTTTAATCCCTAAATTATGAATAAAACTCTCCGCCTGTTCTACCCTTTTCAGTTTTTCTTGAGTGATTTCATCTCCATAAGGAATCCTGGTGGCCAGACATGAATTAGAAGGCTTGTTCCAGGTGGGTAAACCCATTTCTTTAGAAAGAAAACGGATGTCATCTTTGGTAAGAAGCGCTTCTTGCAAAGGGCTTCTTATCTTTAATTCTCGGATAGCTTTCATTCCCGGACGATAATCACCAAGGTCATCATGGTTAGAGCCATCTGCCACAAAATTCAAGTTTAGTTCTTTAGCTATTTCGCTTATTCGGCTGAATATTTCCTTTTTACAAATATAACATCGCTCTTTAGGATTGCTGATAAATTCTTTATTTGATAAAATATCAATATCAATAAACAGATGCTTCGCTTTAAATTTTTGCACCATTTTCTTAGCATCAGTTATCTCGCTAAGATGATGAATTTCTGACTTTACAGTTACCACAGTAACTCTGTCCCCTAATTCCTCTCGGGCAACTTTTAATAAAAAAGTGCTGTCCACTCCTCCCGAATAAGCAATCAAAACACTTCCCATTTCAGATAATATTTTTCGTAAATTGTTTAATTTTTCTTTTTTAATATTCAATTCCTTTTCTTGCCTCTATCCCTTTTTGATAAGGGTGCTTAACCTCTTTCATCTCGGTAACTAAATCGGCAATTTCTATTATCCCTTCAGGGGCTCTTCTTCCGGTAATAACTACTTCTACATTATCGGGTTTCCCTTTTATCTTTTCGACAACTTCTTTTAAATCTAACAACTCATAATAAAGTGCCATATTGAGTTCATCAAATATTACTATATCATAATCGCCGCTTTGCATTCCCTCCATACCAAAAGAAAAGGCTTTTTCAGCTTCCTCATAATCTACCTTTTTTGCTTTTCCTTTATGTACAAAATCTTTAGTGCCAAAGGTTTCTAAAGTAATATTGGGAATTAATTCAACCGAATGAAGCTCTCCATAATCCCATTTTTTCATAAATTGAACTATCAGCACTTTCATATTTCTGCCTGCTGCCCTCAGCGCTAAACCTAAGGCGGCGGTAGTTTTGCCCTTCCCATCACCGGTATAAACTTGAATTAAACCTTTTATCATCTCACCAACTGACCTCCCATCCTTATAAGTCCAAAGCATTTAAAATTATTATACCAAAATAATTAATAAAAAACACGTTTTAAAACAGTATTGAGTTTAGAAAATAAGAAAGAGAGAAACAACAACTGCAAAATATATTGCAATTTTTCAGCTAATGTATTATAATTTTATTGTCTGAAAATTAAATATCTAAAGATAAGCAGATTAAGGGAAGCGTGGTGAAAATCCACCGCAGTCCCGCTACTGTAATGGGAGACGAAAGCTGTAATAGGCCACTGTTAAACACTTATCAAAAAGTGAAATGGGAAGGCACAGCGATTAGATTGACCCCTGAGCCAGGAAACCTGTCTGCTTATACAAAACAATCACTTCTTCGTGGAGAAAGAGGGTGGTATTTTTATTTATAAAATATAAATTAGTTAATTAACCAATTTACCAATTCACCTATTAGCCAATTAACTAATTAAGAAATTAAGTAACTAGCTAACTAAACAACTAAGTAACTAACCAAATAACAAATTAATTAATAATTAAAGGAGATTAACCATGAGAATTTTTAAAAGATCAATTTTAGTTTTTACTTTTTTATTTCTTATATTAAGTTCTTTACTCTCATTCAGTTTCGCAGGAGCGAGCAATTACCCTTTAACTATAATTGATGATACTGGTGCAGCAGTTACAATCCCCGAAGAACCACAACGTATCATCTCCACTGCCCCCAGTAATACTGAAATCTTATTTTCCTTAGGCCTTGAGAATAAGATAGTGGGGGTAACAAATTATTGTAATTATCCGGAAAAGGCAAATAACCTAGAAAAAATTGGAGAAATGACCCCTTTAAATTTAGAAAAAATTGTTTCTCTAAAACCTGAGCTTATCCTGGGTTATGGCCTATACCAATTAGGGGAAATAGCTCCTCTG
This sequence comes from bacterium, assembly GCA_018894595.1. Next base: position 450 of record JAHIPN010000129.1, on the reverse strand, counting down.
AAAGAAGCAGGTTATAATATAATAATAATTGAACCTATGACTATTAATGAGACTTTAAAAAGCATAAGAATGGTAGGCACTATATGTGGGATACCTGAAAAAGGAAATTCTCTAGTAGAGAGCTTAATCCAGAGAATTAACAAAATTAAAACTAAAACATCTAACCTTAATATTTCCAAAAGACCTAAAATATTTATCGGAGGTATTTACGAAACCATCTGGACACCCGGTGAAGGAACTCTTTTTAATGAACTTATAACTTTAGCCGGGGGAAGAAATATTGCTGCCAGTCTCCCCGGTTGGGCAAAGATCAGTCCGGAATTTGTAGTAAAAGAGGAACCGGAGATAATAATCATTCCTATAGGAGCAATGGGCCAGGCAGATGAATCAAATATTAAAGAAAATATTTCTAAACGTGCTGGCTGGTCTAATATCCCGGCTATAAAATCA
>JAHIPN010000128.1 GCA_018894595.1 bacterium | reverse complement strand
TCATTTCATGGATGAAGATTATATTGAAGCCTTAGAATATGGTATGCCTCCTACTGGTGGTTTGGGCATAGGTATTGATAGATTAATAATGTTGCTTACTAATTCTGATTCAATTAAAGAAGTTATTCTCTTCCCGCAATTAAAATCAAAAGAATGATATCGTATCGCGTAAAGAGGAATAGTTAGTTGGTTAATTGGTTACATGGTTAGTTAATTAATATCTCGTATTTCGTATTGCGTAAAATGGAAATAAAAAGATGTAGGGGCAGACCTTGTGTCTGCCCGTAATGAGGAATATGTAGGGGCACGATGCATCGTGCCCAAAGTAAACGGAAATAATACAAAGACAGAGAGGGCACAATTCATTGTGCCCCTACAAAACATAAAAACCGTAGGTAAGATACACTAACGACTAATTAGTTGGCTAATTGGTGAATATATGAGATTAGATAAATTTTTAAAAGTAAGTAGATTGATAAAGAGAAGAACAGAAGCGAAAAAAGCCTGTCTGGCGAAATGTATTAGGATTAATAATCGAATTGCCAAAGCTGGAGATGAAATTAAAATTGGCGATGAAATAGAAATTAATTTTGCTAACAAAATCTTGCAAGCAAAAGTATTGGATGTCCCTCAAAAGAATATTCCAGCAGAGAAAGCAAGTTCCTTGTATGAAGTAATAAAAGAAATTAAAAAAGAAGAAGAAGATTGAAATTATAATAAGGTATTCAGAAGCCAGAATCCAGTATCCAGAATGATAAAAATAATTAAATATAATAATGTAGATATATTATATTGAATATCCTTCTGACTTCTGACTCCTGGCTACTGAATTCTCTATATAGTAATTAAAAAGTTATGAATTTCGAGCCATGTTTTTGATTTACATGTCAATAAAAGAGGTTTTAATCAAATGGAAGAAAAAATGAAAGAATTATCTGAAAAAATAATAAGGTTATTGGAAGAGAAAAAAATCCAAGAAGTAAAAGAAATTATTGATGACCTCTATCCTACAGAGTTTGCCGAGTTAACCGATTATTTACCATTAGAACAAACTATTAAAATATTTAAATTAATTAAAGATGATGAGAAAATTGCAGAATTGCTTTCAGAATTAAATTCAGAATTGCAAGCAAATATTATGGATGCTCTGGGGAAAGAGAAGGCTTCTGATATCTTAGAAGAAATGGATACTGATGAAGCAGCTGATTTTTTAGGGGAGATAACTCCTGAGGAATCCCGTGAATTATTAGATTTGATGCCCAAAGAAGAGGCAGAAGAGATCGAGGAACTATTAAAGTATGAAGAGAATACTGCCGGAAGCATAATGAACAACGAGTTTGTTGCTCTGCCTGAAGGTCTTACTGCTGAGGAAGCAATAAACAAGATAAGAGAACTTAGCCCGGAAGCAGAGATGATTTACTATATTTATATTGTAGATAAAAGAGAGAAACTAATTGGAGTTATTTCTTTGCGAGATTTAATTATGGCTAATCCTAAAGCTAAAATATCAGAAATTATGGAAGAAGATGTGGTCAGCGTTTTGGACACAGAGGACCAAGAAACAGCAGCTAGAATAATTGCTGATTACGATTTTTTAGCTATACCAGTCATTGATAGAAAAGGTACTTTATTAGGAATTATCACTGTAGATGATATTATCGATGTATTACAGGAAGAGGTTACCTAGGATATTCATAAGATGGTCGGTTCATCCGAGGTATATGAAGATAAGCTTATAAAGGCAAGCCCCCTAACCAGAGCGAAGGCGCGACTTCCCTGGTTGTTCGTATGTATGGCAGGAGGAATACTTTCTGGTTCAGTTATAAAGCTTCATTCTGATACCTTACAAATTGTAATGGCTATGGCTTTTTTTATTCCTATAATTATGGCTATGGGTGGTAATGTAGGTGCTCAATCTTCAACCATTGCAGTTCGTGGTTTAGCTACTGGTCAGCTCAAGATAGATGAATTATGGTATAATATCTGGACTGAAACCAAGGTCGGTTCTTTGATAGGAATAATTGTCGGAATAATTATAGCTTTAGTGGCATTTATTTGGCAGGATAATTATGTATTAGGGCTAGTAATTGGACTGTCATTATGTTTGACTATAATAGCTGCAGCCACTATTGGTACCTTATTGCCTTTGATTTTTACTAAGATTAAAATTGATCCGGCAATTGCCGCAGGTCCTTTTATCACTACTATAGTAGATGTAGGTAGTTTATTAATATATTTTAGTTTAGGTACTTTTTTATTTAAATTTTTTAGTTGACTAAATTATATTTAGTCAATCTATTATATAGCCATGATTTATATTTTTTAAAAACAAATATTGAAGGGAGAAAGATAAGATGAGTGAAATATTTGATGTATATGCGAGAGAAATTTTAGATTCCAGGGGTAATCCCACTGTTGAAGTGGAGGTAGAACTGGAAAGCGGAGCATTCGGTATAGCTCAAGTTCCCTCCGGAGCCAGTACCGGAGTACACGAGGCTGTTGAATTAAGAGATGATGATCCAAAGAGATATTTGGGCAAAGGCGTTCTTAAAGCGGTCGAGAATGTAAATGATATTATTGCTCCTGAAATTATCGGATATGATGCCACAGATCAATTAATGATTGATAAACTATTAATTGAACTTGATGGAACTCCTAACAAAAGTCGTTTGGGGGCAAATGCTATTTTAGGTGTATCTTTAGCTACTGCAAAGGCAGCAGCTGATTTTTTTGGATTACCCCTATATCGCTATATTGGCGGAATTAATGCCAAGGAACTTCCTGTTCCCATGATGAATATATTAAATGGAGGGAAACACGCAGATAGTGGAGTGGATTTGCAGGAGTTTATGATTGTCCCGGCTGGCGGAGTTAATTTTAGAGAAAGTCTTCGGATGGGAGTAGAAACTTTTCATACTTTGAAAAAAGTATTGAAAGAAAAAGGATACAATGTAGCAGTGGGAGATGAAGGCGGATTTGCTCCCAATTTAAAATCCAGTGAAGAGGCGATTCAATTAATAGTAGAAGCAATTAAAAAAGCAGGATACGAGCCAGGTAAAGATATTTTTATAGCTTTAGACCCTGCTGCTTCAGAATTATACCAGGATGAAAAATATGTATTATCTCGAGAGGGAGTGACTAGAACTTCCGGTGAAATGATAGATTATTATACTTCCTTAGTAGATAAATATCCTATAATTTCCATAGAAGATGGTCTTGCAGAAGATGATTGGGAAGGATGGCAAAAACTAACTCAAAAATTAGGTCATAAAATACAGATTGTAGGAGATGACCTTTATGTTACTGATAAGAGGAGACTTAGCAAAGGGATTGAATTAAAGGCTTCTAACTCAATTTTAATAAAATTAAACCAGATTGGAACTTTAACCGAAACTTTAGATACTATT
>JAHIPN010000127.1 GCA_018894595.1 bacterium | reverse complement strand
TAAAAATAATAAAAAAATTTGTAATAATAAAACATTAGTGATAAAATGACTTTAGATATAATATATTAGAAGGATAACTCTTCAATAGCCCTCTTTTTAATGAATTTTCTAATAACATCACTACTTCAAATTATTTTCTTGTTAGAAAGTACCGGTGGAAAAATATATTTCAATCTTATGGGATAAAAATAGCTTTATACGCCAGCAATTTATTATTGAATTCATTTTAAAAATTACCGCGCTATTAGTTCAAATATTATAAATGTTTTAAAAATATCAATTAAATCTAATTATATATATAAAGGGAGGTCTTGCAGCTTTGCTTTTAACAGAATTAAAAGAAAAAAAGATTAACGATTTATGTAAAATTGCTAAAGAATACGACATTAATAATTTTTCCAGAATAAAAAAAATGGATCTAATCTTCAAAATATTACAAGCTGAAACCGAGAAAAAGGGGTATATGTTTTCTGAGGGAATTTTGGAGATTATGAGTGAAGGTTTTGGTTTTTTGAGAACATCAGGCCACCTACCCGGTGAAAACGACATTTATATTTCTCCTTCTCAAATAAGAAGATTTAATCTTAGTATTGGCGATCTTGTATCAGGCCAGGTTAGGCCTCCCAAAGAAGGAGAAAGATATTATGCTTTATTAAAAATTGAAGCAGTTAACCATGAAGATCCAGAATTATCTAAAGAGAGAATAGATTTTGAAAACCTTACTCCTCTTTTTCCCGAAAAGATGATTAAATTAGAAAATAAATCAAGTGGATTATCAACACGGATTATTGATTTATTTTCACCAATTGGGAAAGGTCAACGAGGTTTAATAGTTTCTCCTCCAAAAGCAGGTAAGACAATTTTATTAGAAAAGATTGCCAATGGAATTACAATTAATCATCCAGAGATAAATCTCATGGTTTTATTAATCGATGAAAGACCAGAAGAAGTAACCGGAATGCAAAGATCAGTAAAAGCTGAAGTGATAAGCTCTACTTTTGATCAACCTGTTAATAATCATATAAAAGTAGCGGAAATTGTCCTGGAAAGAGCTAAAAGGTTAGTAGAGCAAAAGAAAGATGTGGTCATATTATTAGATAGCATTACGAGATTAGCGCGAGCTTACAATCAAACTATTCCAACAAGTGGCAAAACTCTATCCGGTGGTTTAGATTCAAGTGCTCTTTACTTACCAAAAAGATTCTTTGGGGCAGCGAGAAACATTGAAGAGGGAGGTAGTTTGACTATACTTGCAACTGCTTTAGTAGAAACAGGAAGCAGAATGGATGATGTAATATTTGAGGAATTTAAAGGTACTGGCAATATGGAATTAAGGTTAGATAGAGAACTTTCTGAAAATCGAATATTTCCGGCAATCGATATTAGGAAATCTGGTACCCGAAAAGAAGAATTGTTACTAACAAAAGAAAATTTACAGAAAATATGGTTACTAAGAAGGGCGCTGTCTTCGCAATCATCTCTGGGTGCAGTAAAATTAGTGATTAATAAATTAAAAAAGACAAAGACTAATCAAGAGTTTTTGGAGTCTATTAAAGAACAGGAAATTTAATCTTATTACTCATTACATATTACTTGTTACTGTATTTTTTTATACGCGATACTATATACTCGATACTTTATTTGTTAGGGTAAACTTTAGTGGGGTACTTAGATAAAAAGGAGAATGTTACTTTTTTCTATCTTCTCTTTCTCTTTCTCTTTCTTGACTCGATACTCGATACTATATACTCGATACTTTATTTTAAACTTTGACCTTAAAATAATATTATGTTATAATTTTTTATATTTTTAATCTATTAAATATAAACAAAAGGAAGTTTGAGGAAGAGAAAATGAAAAAAAAGATACATCCAAAATATGAAAAGGCAACGATAAGCTGCGCTTGTGGTAGTAGTTTTGAAACTGGTTCTACTAAAAAAAATATGAAAGTGGAAATATGTTCTGCCTGTCACCCCTTTTTTACTGGTAAACAAAAGATAGTTGATACTGCTGGAAGAGTTGAGAGATTTAATAGAAAATACAATTTAAAAAATGATGAAGGCAGTAATAATAATTAAAATATCATCACAAAAATATAAAAATAAATATAAGATCAAAAAAAATTTTTAATGAATGGTTGCAAGAATAAAAAGTATGAAAGAGAAAAAGCTATTGATCAAGAATATTTATAATAAAATGATGAATCAATTTAAATAAAAAAACAGAGCTTTTACAAGGCTCTGTTTTTTTATGTTAATATAATTGTATAGGAATTTATTTTTTCGGGGTTCGATTCATCGAATTTGAAATGAAAACGGGTCGAATAAATCCGATACCTACTTTAAAAGCAATACTTCATAGGAAAAAAGTTTTGAGTTTTAAACTAACGACTAATTTTATGGTGTAGGAGGGAAAGAAATGCGTGAGGGTAAAAATACTGGTCGGATTGAAGTTATATGCGGGAGCATGTTTAGCGGAAAGAGTGAGGAATTGATAAGAAGGGTTCATAGAGTTCAAATTGCCAAAAAAAAAGTGCAGGTATTTAAACCAACTATTGATAATAGATATGCTATTCAGTATATTTACTCACATAATGGCACTAAGGTTGAAGCCGTTAATATTGCTAAATCAAAGGAAATTTTGGATAAAATAGAACCAGATGCTGAGGTAATCGCTATCGATGAAGCCCAGTTTTATGATGAAGACATTGTGTCTATTTGTCAAAAACTTGCCGATCAAGGGAAAAGAGTAATTATCGCTGGTTTAGATCAGGATTTTCGGGGAGAACCATTTGGCCCAATACCTAAATTGCTTGCAGTAGCAGAATACATAGATAAATTGCAAGCTATCTGCATGATTTGTGGTAATACGGCTTCCAGAACTCAAAGATTAGTAAATGGTCAGCCAGCAAAGTATAGTGATCCAACTATATTGATTGGAGCAAAAGAGAGCTATGAAGCGAGATGTCGGAAATGCCACGAAGTACTTAAGGAATAGTTTCATATCGCAAGATAGCGTAGAGCGTGGAGTTATAGTAGCGTGTAGCGTACAGCGTAGAGCGTAGAGTTAAGAAAGAAGAAGAAGATGATAGAAGCCAAGTTTGTATATCGTATATTGTAAGAAATTTAGAATTCAGTAGTCAGAATTTAAAATAAAAATAAGTCTAAACTAAAAAGTAAAAAAATATCAGAATCTTTACGCGATGCTCAATATTCGATATGTGATACTAAATTACTATACGCTAAACGCTGTACGCTATACGCTATCTTAAAAGGAGTTTAATTCTATGAAAGTCAGGTTGATAAATTACACTAAAGATCCTGAAAAAATTGTAGCTCAGTCAGCAAGATTATGTTATTCTGCATTAGGAGTAGAAGAATTAAGGGAAAAGCTTAGTGATAAATCAATAATAAAATTAGTTAAAAAAATAATGAAATTAGGACATTATTCTGTTTTAGAGCATGCTACTTTTACTTTCGCTATAGAAGGAATATCCAGGGTTACTTCTCATCAATTAGTAAGACATCGGCTTGCCTCTTTTTCCCAACAAAGCCAAAGATATGTTAAAATAAATAAGGAAGGTTTTCCCTATATTATCCCAAAATTTATTGAGAAGGATGAAAAGTTAGCTAAAATATTTATAGATGCCATAAAAGAATTAGATGGAATTTATCAACTATTGCTAGATCATAACATAAAAGCAGAAGATGCAAGATATATCTTGCCACAGGCGGTTACAACTAAAATGATAGTATCGGCAAATGCTCGGGAATTACTGCATATCTTTAAATTACGATGCTGCAATAGGGCCCAATGGGAGATTAGAGAAGTTGCTATGAATATGTTAAAAGAAGTTGGGAGTATTGCGCCCACTATATTTGAAAATGCAGGACCGCCTTGCGTTTTAGGACCTTGCCCCGAAGGGGAATTATCCTGTGGTAAACCCTGGTCTAAAAATAAAGAAGAAGGAGTAAATGAATAATAATGAAAAATGCTGACTGTAATTATGGAGGTCAAGCGGTAATCGAAGGAGTGATGATGAGATCTCCTTTAAAATATGCTATTGCTGTTCGTAAACCAGATAAAGAAATAATTTTAAAAATAGGTAAATTAAGGACATTGTCCGATAAGATGAAATTTCTTAAATGGCCCATTTTTAGAGGAGTAATTAATTTAATCGAGTCTTTAATACTTGGCTTGAAGGCGCTAACTTATTCTGCTGAACAGGCAACGGGCGAAGAAGAGAAAATAAATAGTTTAGAAATGTTTTTTACAATTGTAATTGCTTTTGCCCTATTTATAGTGTTTTTTATAGCTCTTCCTACCGCAATGGCTCGATATTTAGACAGGTACCTATCTAATATAATTATCTATAATTTATTTGAAGGATTATTAAGAATTAGTATATTTATAACTTATCTATTTTTTATCTCAAAAATAAAAGATATAAAAAGAGTATTTGAATATCATGGGGCAGAACACAAGGTAATATATACCTATGAAGCAGGCGAAGAACTTAACGTTACTAACGCGAAAAAACATAGTGCTTTACATCCTCGATGTGGAACAAGTTTTATTTTTATTGTTTTAGTAATAAGTATTTTAGTATTTTCTTTGCTGGGGAAGCAAACATTGCTTTTGAGAATAGCCTATAGGATTGCCATAATTCCCCTAATAGCTGGAGTATCTTATGAAATCTTGAAATTATCAGCAAAAAACATGAATAAAACTTTAGTGAAATGGGCAGTGACTCCCGGATTATGGTTTCAAAAACTTACTACCAATGAACCTGATGACGCGCAGATTGAGGTGGCCATAAAAGCACTAAAAGGTGTTTTGCCCGGAGAAAATAAAAATATAAAATCTGAAGTGATAAATAATGTTTAAAAAATTAGAAGAATTAGAAAAAAAATATGAAGAATTAAATAAAAATCTTTCTGACCCAAAAATTATTGCAAATCGACCCAAGTTTCAGGAATGCGCAAAAATTCACTCTGATATTTCTAAACCAGTTTTAAAATACAAGGAATACAAAGGTATAATAAAAGAGATTGAAGAGAACTCGAAATTATTTTCAGAAGAAAAGGACGTAGAATTTAAAAAATTAATTAGTGAAGAAGTAGAAAAATTAAGAGAGAAGAAATCTAATTTGGAAAAAGAATTAAAAGAAATTATGTTCCCCGAAGATCCTCACGATAATAAAAATTGTATAGCAGAAATAAGAGCTGGCGCCGGGGGTGACGAAGCAGCACTTTTTGCCGGTGATCTTTTCAGGATGTATTCTCGATTTGCCGAAAATAATAGATGGAAAACTGAAGTAATGAGTTCCAGTCCTACCGGCAGCGGAGGATTTAAAGAGATAATATTCAGCATAATAGGAAAAGGAATTTACGGAAAGTTAAAACACGAGAGTGGAGTACATCGGGTCCAACGTGTTCCCGTAACCGAGTCAAGCGGAAGAATACATACTTCAACTGTTACGGTGGCTATACTTCCCGAAGCAGAAGAGGTTGAACTGGAAATTAGTCCAAATGATTTAAAAATTGACCGTTTCCGTTCTACCGGTCCTGGAGGGCAAAGCGTCAATACTACAGATTCAGCGATAAGAATTACCCATATTCCCACCGGAATGGTAGTTAC
>JAHIPN010000126.1 GCA_018894595.1 bacterium | reverse complement strand
TTTACGCCCAGACGATTACCTACGGTCTTTTTGCTGCTCGTACCAGGGCAAATGGTGAATTTAATCGCAGACTGGCTTTTGATTATATTCCGAATACCATCGGTATTCTGCGCGACGTCTTCCGGTTTATTTCTCTGGAAGAACCGCCTAAGTCCCTGCAAATTATCGTTGAAGATATTGCCGAACTATTACACGTAACCGATGTTAAAAAAATATTGCATGAATATTACAGTACCGGCAAAGGTAAAGATCCGATTATCCACTTTTATGAAACATTTTTATCTACCTACGATCCCGAAATCAGAGAACGGCGTGGTGTATATTACACACCGGAAGCAGTGGTTGGCTATATCGTCCGTTCTATTCATTCTATTTTAAAAACCCATTTTGGCTTATCCGATGGCCTGGCCAGTCAAGAAGTTAAACTACTTGATCCGGCAGGTGGGACGCTCACTTTTCCTGCAGCAGCGATTCACCTGGCAGCAAAAGAATTTACCACAAAATATGGCGAAGGTGGTTTACATCACTGGATTAAAAACCACATTCTGCAAGACTTTTATGCCTTTGAACTGATGATGGCGCCTTATGCAATTGGTCACCTAAAAATAGGGTTTATTCTGGATGAACTTAGTTATAATCTTGCAGATGATGAGCGTTTTAAACTTTATTTGACCAATACACTTGAGATGGAAGAGATTAAACAAATTTCCATTCCCGGAGTGAGTTCATTAAGCGAAGAAAGTCACCTGGCGGGTAAAGTGAAAAAAGAACAGCCAATCCTGGTGATTCTCGGTAATCCACCCTACAGCGGTATTTCTTCCAATGTGAACGAGTGGACGGAAAAGTTATTAAAGGAAGATATTGATGGTTGCCAGAGTTATTATAAAGTAGACGGCGAGCCGCTGGGGGAGAAAAAGCTCTGGCTCCAGGATGATTATGTTAAATTTTTACGCTTTGCCCAATGGAAGATTCAGAAGTCCGGTTTCGGTATTGTGGGCATGGTCACCAATCACAGCTATTTGGATAATCCCACCTTTCGCGGGATGCGCCAGAGTTTAATGAAAACTTTTGATGAGATTTATATTCTTGATTTACACGGCAATAGTTTAAAAAGAGAAACCACACCTGAGGGCGGTAAAGACGAAAATGTCTTTGATATAAGGCAAGGTGTAGCCATTGCTTTATTTGTTAAAAATAAAGAGAAAAAAGAATCATTAATCTATCAAGCTGATTTATATGGTCTGCGACAGGAAAAATATAATTGGCTGGATCAAAACGTATTTAATATAGAAAATTATGAAAAAATAAAACCACTATCGCCCTGGTATTTTTTTGTTCCCAGAAATACTTCACATATACAAAGATATTTAAAGTGGAAAAAAATTAATGAAATATTTCCGATAAATGTAACCGGAATTGTAACTGCACGAGATAATTTTGTAATTGCTTTTGATAAATCTGAAATAAAGAATAGAATGCTACAATTTAAAAATCTTACTTTGCCAGATGAAATTGTTAAAGATACATATAAACTTAAGGATACGAGGAGTTGGAAATTATCATTAGCCCGAAATAAATTATCTGAAGACAAAAATTGGGATACATATTATCAAAAAATACTCTACCGCCCCTTCGATATAAGATATATCTATTATACTGAAATTATGGTTGATTGGGGAAGACCAAAATATATGCGTCACATGCTGGAAGAAAATATTGCTTTGATTACACCACGTCAATACAAGGAAGAACCTGGAGCGTTCATTACACAAAATATTATTGGCCATAAAACCGTCAGTGCCTATGATATTAATTATATCTTCCCTTTATTCATTTATCCTGATGAAAAAAATAAAAATCTTTTCAATCATACTCAAACTAAAAAAGAACCGAATATTCCGCGGTTTATTTTTGAAAAACTAAATAAATCTTATGACAGGAAGATCACTCCCGAAGAAATCTTCTATTATATATATGGTATTTTTTACAGTAATATCTACCGTGAAACTTACGCAGAGTTTCTTAAAATTGATTTTCCGCGTGTACCGTTCACTTCTGATTATGATCTATTCTTAGAAATGGGAAAATTTGGCAAAGAATTAGCTGCTTTGCATTTACTCAAAAGCTCGGAGCTTGATTCTCCCATTGCTAAATATCAGGGGTCCGGAGATAACGACCGTATTGAAAAAGTAACCTACAAAGAAGATGAGCAGCGTATCTATATCAATAAAGAAAAATATTTTGAAGGTGTTACACCGGAGGTCTGGAATTATCACATTGGTGGTTATCAGGTTTTATGTAAATACTTGAAAGACAGAAAAGATAGAATGATGGACGATGCACCACGATATTGTCGTATTGTTACAGCATTGTATAAAACTATTGAACTTCAAAAACAAATCGATAATATTTACCCTGAAATAGAAAAAAATCTT
>JAHIPN010000125.1 GCA_018894595.1 bacterium | reverse complement strand
CATTTCCAAACATCTGCATAAATCGTCGATAACTATCGTAAGCGAAACGCTCATTTTTTGTTTTTTCGACAATTCCCTGAATAGTAACATCATTTAATCCTAAATTTAGAATTGTATCCATCATACCGGGCATGGAAATTAGTGCACCGGAACGAACTGAGACTAACAAAGGATTTTTGGAATCTCCAAATGCTTTTTTAGATACCTGTTCTAACTTCTTTAAATTTTCCTCTATCTGCTCCTCTAATCCTTGAGGATATTTTTTATCATTTTTATAATATTCAACACATACTTCTGTAGTTATAGTAAATCCCTGAGGAACGGGAAGACCTATCCTGGTCATTTCTGCCAGACCTGCACCCTTTCCTCCTAAAATGGATTTCATATTTCCTTTTCCTTCATCAAAAAAATAGACATATTTCTTCATACTCATTTTTCCTCCTTGATAATTTTAAGTATATTTGTGGCAATGTCTTCTATGGCCATATTGGTTACGTCAATTATCGGACACCCGATCTTCTTGTAAATATTGTCAGCATATTTTAACTCTTTAATTACTCTTTCCTCTTTATTGTATACGCTCTCGTCGGGCAGTCCCAATGCCTTTAACCGTTCACTTCTTATCTCAATTAATTTATCGGGGTCCATGGTTAAACCAACAACTTTATCCGGTGGTAAACTAAATATTCCAGACGGTGGTTCGAATTCAAAATCCAATACTATATTGGCCACCTTTATCCCTTTATGGGCAAGATACATACTGAGTGGTGTTTTAGAAGTTCGAGAAACCCCTAATATTACCAGATCGGCTTTGGATAACTCTAATTCCCCCTGACAGGCATCATACTTCACTGCAAATTCCATTGCTTCCATTCTTTTAAAATATTCTTTATCTATTTTTCTAATAATCCCCGGCTCTAATTTTGGTGTAATTCCGCTTATCCTTTCAATGTTTTCCATAATTGGCCCAAGCATATCGAAAGAAATAACAGATTGCTTTTTGGATTCCTCTTTCAGAAATAATCTTAATTCTGGTTTTACAATAGTATAGACTATAAAGCCTTTTTCTTTATTGATTTGACCTATTATCCCGGTAATATCTTTTTTAGATTCGATGTGAGCAAACAATTTCAATTTAATATCATCAGAATCAAACTGACTAAGCGCAGCATGCACTACATTTTGAGCAGTTTCACCGGTAGAATCAGAAATTATATAGACAGTAGGTTTACATTCGACACTATCCATAATTACTTCCTCCCTTCTTTTATAGAAACAATTTTTGATAAATCAGCTACCTGATTGAATAATATTCCTATTCTCTTGATAAGTGCGATCCTATTCTTTCTGATCTCCTTATCTTGGTCCATTACCAGTACCTGATCAAAAAATTCATCGACCGGTTCGCATAGATCTCCTAATAACTTAAATACTTTACTGTACTCTTTGTTACAAATAAATTCCCTTGTTCGCGGATAAGTACTTTCATAATTATGATATAAACTTAACTCTGCTTTTTCCTTTAATAATGACCGGTCAATCTCGGTTTCTTCATTATTTTTTGATAAATTTAGTACCCTGCTTGACGAGTTGAGTATTTTTCTAAAAATGGGCTGATTATATAATTCCTCTATAGCTTTTATTCTATTTTTAATATCAACTACATCTCCATCACTATCGACCGCCAAAACTGCATCAATTACATCATAGCGAATTCCCTCTTCTAAGAAGATATTTTTTACCCTTTGTTTTAAAAAATTTAATATCTGGGATACAATCTCATTTTCATCAATTTTTAATTCCACCGAAACACTTTCTTTATATAAAGATAAGGATTTCCGAATAATATCTTTTAAGGATATTTTCAAATTATTTTTCAAAATTATGGCAATTTTCCCGCGAGATTGTCTTCTCAATCCATAAGGGTCCTGCGATCCTGTTGGGGTTAAGCCCATTATGAAACAGCCAATAATGCCATCCACCTTATCAGCAATCCCTAAAATCATACCACTTTTAGTTAGGGGTAACCTATCCCCCGAAAAACGGGGAAGATAATGTTCAAAGATAGCTTCCGCTGCCTCTCTTCTTTCACCAGATAAAATCGCATATTCTTTCCCCATTATTCCCTGCAACTCCGGAAATTCTTTTACCATTTCAGTAACCAAATCTGCTTTGCACAAATGAGCAGACCTCAAAAGATCTTTTTTCACTTTCTGTTCAACCTGTAAACAATCTGCAATATAGTCACACAGCAATTCTAATCTCTTTGTTTTATCAAAAAGGCTCCCCAGATTTTCCTGAAAAATAACATTTTTTAATTTATCCACTCTTTTTTCTAAAGGAATTTTCTGGTCTTCCTGGTAGAAAAATTTTGCATCTTCCAACCTTGCCCTGAGAACATTTTCGCTACCTTCTCTAATCTTAGAGGCATGCTTCTTGGAGTTATTGATAATTACAATAAATAGGGGGAGCAGCTCATCTTTATTTTTAAAAACAGGAAAATATTTTTGATGTTTTTCCATAACTATAGTTAAGACATCCTGGGGTAATTCTAAATATTTTTTATCATATTTTCCTAAAATTGCATTGGGATATTCAACTAAATAAATTATTTCCTTTAGGTGTTTTTCATTTATTATTTTTTCCCCACCAATTTCCTTAATTATCTGTTTTATATCTGTTTTAATAATATTCTCTCTAATTTGAGGATCGATTATTACATAGCTTTTTTCTAGCTTCTTAAAATATTCCTGAGTAGAAGATATTTTGATTTTTTGAGGTGCCAAAAGTCTATGACCATAAGTAATGTTTTCAGAATCTAAACCATTTAGATTGAATTTGATTATTTCTTTTCCGTACAGGGCAAGTATCCATCTTATAGGACGGATAAATCGCAGTGATCTTTCTCCCCAGCGCATCGATTTCGGGAACTGCATGCCTTTTACTATTTTAGGAAATATCTGGGATAATATATCAATAGTTGGCTGGCCTATTATAGATTTGGAGGCAAAAATATATTTCCCTTTTT
>JAHIPN010000124.1 GCA_018894595.1 bacterium | reverse complement strand
AAAATATTAATTGTCTAAGAAAATGGGAGTGTATTTACCATATAAAAGGTATTAATTTATATCTCACCACTTCTGAATATTCGGCATAGCCCTTTAATTCTTTTTTTAAAGTTTTATCTTCCAAATAAGTTCTTATGATAAGCAAAATGGTTATAATGACTGAAAAGCTTAAGGTCCATAATGAACCAAGTGCCAATGGAATGGCAAAAAACATGATAATATATCCCACATATCCGGGATGTCTAACCAATTTATATGGTCCGGAAGTTGCAACCTGGTGATTGCGGTCTGTTTGCAGTCTGACCATAGTTGAAAAAAACTTATTCGATATCATTGCCCAGGTAAATAGCATGGAACCTAGAAATAGCAATATTAATCCGGAAATATTGAACAAAATAGGAAGCTCCTGCGTCCAATGAAACCGATAATCCAATCCGGAAAAAAGAAATATACAAAGTGTCGGTATGATATTTAAAGAAGTTATAATTTTATCCCATTTTTTTACACCCTCTTTCTTTTTCCCCCGTTCTTCAATTACTTCTGCCGGTATTACCATTGAATTAATCATTAACATGACAACACTCAGGAATAAAAATATCCACGCCCATGACCAATAGATGGTCCAGGCCGTAATAAACAGAATGACGCCTTGAATAATTAATGTAAACCAAACTTGAAAAATTCTTCTCATTATATTTTTATTCATATTGTTTCTCCTTATGAAGCCCTTCAGCAGGACCTTCAGGGACCTTCAGGGTCAGGCTTCACAACTTCACATTAATGAAGAAATGATGAAAAACAGTTTCCATGGCTTTTCTTTCAGCAATTATGGGATTGATTTATCTTTTGTTTTTAATGAGATTTTGTATATTTTTTATTCTCATATCGCTCTTTTACTTGTGCAACAAAGGTATCAATTCTCATTTCTCTTGTACTATCCTGAAAACCATCATACTCTATAGACACAAAGGGAATGTTATTATTATCTTTTCTGAATTTTGGGACAAAACCATCTACAATCAATCCTGGCATGCAGTTAAATGGAATAACACTAATAATGCCATCCAATCCCCTTTTTGCATAATCTACTGCCTTCCCCATGCTTACTATGGCCTCTCCGACAATATAATGTCTAGTGTATTTCTCACCATTTGATACTATTTCTTGTGCAGTTATATCATCAAAGCCTTGCATATATGGTGAGGTTGCTTTAAACAACATCTGCTCACACCCAATCAAAACTCTATATAATATTGATTTCAAGATCCATTCCCTTAAATTTTCCTTTTTTCTGTTTAAGTTGAATTTTTCTTTTGCAAAAACAGAAGCAAGATAATAAGAATAAATAAGATATTCTGTTATTGGAGCTAACCAAATTTCCATTCCCTTTTCTTCAAGCTTTCTTATAATGTATTGATTGGCTGGCTCATGAAGCCTTACAAAGAACTCACCAACTATTCCTATCTTTGGTTTTTCTTCATTCGTTCTTTTAACTTTAGAAAATTCACCTTGAGCTTTTCTTAGGATTTTTTCAATGGGGGATGATTTTCCATCAAATAAATTATAAAAAAATGCTTTCCCAATAGATAAAAGGGTTTTAATTTTTCCAAGATTAGTTTTTGAATCTGCTAAATAATCAATAAGCCTTTTCACATATTCCTCATAAATCTGATCTGAAGTACCTTCATTAACCTCATAGGGTCTTGTGTGCATTCTCATTTTTTCAAGCTGGTCAACTGCAGTTATACCATACCATGCCTTGACTAATAAAGACATGCCAAGATTAAATTCACTTTCCAGTTCACCCCCTGTAATTATATCAACATCTATTCCCTTTTTCTGGAATAAGAGAGATTCCAGGCTTGCATACTGCCCTAGTCTACATGGGCCACAATCGGTTGTTGCCTGAAAAAAGGCAAATTTTTCCTGGTCAAACCCTGGTTTTTGTATAAAATTAAGCATAGCCTCTGTAGTATGTAGATAAGGGGTGCATACTAAGCCGCATGTACAGCTTCTCGCTCTTTCCATGGTTTCATCAGGGCTTACTTCTAAAACCCTTGACTGAATTCCATAGGCATTAAAAACAGCGGATAATGCATGATTATGTTTT
>JAHIPN010000123.1 GCA_018894595.1 bacterium | reverse complement strand
CCGTCCCCTGGTAGGTTTTTTGCATTTGCTTATGATTTTTGCTCCCACATGTTTATTAGTTAGTACAATCATCCTTGTTCTATAATTCTTATTGGATTGAAAAAACTCATATCTTCAGATAAATTGCCCCTATATTTCTATGAAAGAATTTCATCAAATTTTTCTACAGTTATAGCTGGGGTAGAAGAAAAGGCGATACCGGTTAATTTATGCAAATTTGCTGAAGCTTTAATTACCTCTTCTACACCTGGTAAATTTACAATAAAAACCAAATCCTTATCTCCTAATAGTGCATATTGGGCAACTATCTCGCCACCAAGTTTCAAAATAGCATCATTAGCCTTTTTCGTGCGTTCAGAGCTTATTCCCTTTATGGCTTCGGGGGAATATTTCCCAAACATGAAATAAGTAGTCATTTTTATTTCTCCTTTCTGTTCTATTAAAATTTTTATTTTCAGTAAAATTAATTTCGAAAATATATTTATTATACTGAATTAAGAACAAGGAGATTGTACTATCTTATAATTCAGAGTACTTCTATAAACAAATAAACTCTTTTTAAAAAGTAATTTACTGAATAAAAGCAATTTTTTTAAAAAAATTATAAGGTAAGAAATATTAAATTAATAATCACTGTTTAAAAATTTTAATCTGAAACAGTATGGGCACTTTCTTCTTATGTTCCTCTTAATAAATCTTAATTTCTCATCCCTCAGTCTTGCTTAAATCAATAATAAAATTTGAATTACTCAGCTTTCTTCAAGATTAAAGTTAAATTCTTATTTAAGATATATACTATAAAATCAATCTAATAGTCTTTTTTCGCCACTGATTAATTGAATATCCGTAATATTTCGAGATACCTCCAGGCAGCCGAGATATTTTCCATAGGTATCTTTCAAAGCATAATATTCAATGAGAACTTTTTGCTTTTCATTATTAGGGCCAATAGGAAGATCAATCCAGAAACGAGCTTTCTCTCTTTTCCCTTCTTTCATCTCTTGTAATATTTTCTCCACTTTATTAAGACTCTTTTTCGGATGACAGTTAGTTACATCTCTGCCTACCACACTTATAGGTCTTTTAAATATCCTTGTTTTATGTTTATTCCAAGCTAAGACCTTATCATTAGCGTCCACAACGGAAAATTCAATAGGTATAGTCTCCAAAACTGCTTCTAATACATTTTCAGGTAACTTACCGATCATTTCTTTGCCTCCTTAAAATTTTTATAATTATTAAAATATGTTTTCCCGTGTATTTCAATATTACTGCACTCTTAATTCTATTTTCTGGTACTTAAATACCGGAAAGCGCTTAGGACTGCTTTTGCTCCTTCTCCGGCTGCAATAATAATTTGTTTTTCCGGTACATTGGTGACATCTCCAGCGGCAAATACTCCTGGAATATTCGTTTCATTTCGCTGGTTCACTACAATCTCTTTTCTTTCATTTTTTTCTAAATCAACCGCAAAATCCGAATTCGGAATCAAGCCAATTTCTACAAAAATACCCTGGACATCGAGTGTTTTCTCTTCCTTATCCTCCTCTATTTTTATGGCTTGAACAAAAGAATCTCCCAAAATCTCTTTTACCCGACTATTATTAAAAATAGACACTTTCTTGTCTGCTCTTATTTTCTCCTGCATTATCCCATCCCCGGTGAGATTATCAGTAAAATTAATAATATATATACGATTAGCGATTTTTATCAGTTGTAAGGCCGCATCAAGGGCTGAATTTCCCCCGCCAATTACTGCTACATCTCTTCCCGCGAATAAAGGACCATCGCAAGTAGCACAATAAGTTAAGCCTTTATTCTTAAATTCCTGCTCACCGGGAACGCCAAGTTCTCGCGATTTCTTGCCAGAAGCTACAATTGCCACCTTTGTCTGATAATTATCCTTATCTGTTTTAATGAATAACTTTTCGTTTCTGGAAGTGACTTCTTTTACCTCTTCGTTTTCCTTGATTTCAAAATCAAATTTCCGCATGTGTTCTTCAAATTTAATCGCTAATTCAGGACCGGAGATAAATTGATATCCGGTATAATTTTGAATATCTCCACTCCAAGAAGCCTGTCCACCTATATCTTTAGTAATGACCAGGATATTCATCTTTTTCCTTGCTGCATAGACTGCCGCCGTAATTCCGGCCGGCCCCGCCCCAATAATAATTAAATCATAAATCTTTTTCATTTTTTTAACTCCCTAGAAGATTTTCTATCTTCCCTTTATCAAATCCAATCACAATTTTTCCATCAATTTCAATGACCGGTACCGACATCTGACCTGATTTTTTAATCATTTCTTTTGCCAGGTCATGATTGGCGGCCACATCGATATCCTCAAAATTCAAGCTCTTGCTTTTTAAAAATTCCCTTGTTTTTTTACAAAAAGGGCAGCCGGGAACTCCGTAGACTTTTATTTTTTTATCCATGATAAACCTCCATTTTTTTATATATTTTTTATTTTTAAGCTATTGAATAAGCATAGATATCAGAATCATATCCATAATATTTTGTCCTTTAAATGAATCAGACAACATTGTAGGGGAATCCGAAAAACCATGTTTCCCTTAAAATGGATGAAAGAATCATCTTCTTAAATATGGTTCTATTTTATCCTTAATGAATTTAAAATAACAGTGATGGAACTTACAGCCATAGCTCCTTCAGCTATTGCCGGATGCAAAAATCCGGCCATTGCCAAAGGAATCATCATGCCATTGTAAAAAAATGCCCAGAAAAGATTTTGTTTAATAATCCGAAAAGTCTTTTGTGATATTTCAATACTATCAACAATTCGGGACAATCCTCCTTTTACTATGACCATATCTGCATTATCTAAAGCCAAATCAGCGCCTTCTCCGATAGCTACGCCAATATCTGCTCCCTTAAGGGAAGCTGCATCATTAATCCCATCTCCAACCATTAATATTTTAGAACCTTTCTGTTGATATTCTCTAATAATATTTAGTTTATCCTGAGGTTTCACTTCAGAGTATACTTTTTCTATCCCCACCCGGCCAGCTATAGCCTGGGCAGTTTCACGGTTATCACCGGTAAGCATAATGGGAGCAATACCTAAATTTTTTAGCTTTGATACAGCAAGTTTTGAATCTTCACGAATGGGATCTTCAATGATGATTGAACCAATATTCTCGCCATTTTTTATTACCTCAACGACAATCTTTCCTTCTTTTAGTTGGTTTAAATATTTTTCAGGAAACTTAGGTTTTCCGATAAAATATTCATCCCCTTCTACAACTGCCCTAATCCCTTCACCGCTTATTTCTTCAATTTTTTCCGTTTTTATCGTTGATTTTTGAAAAGAAGATATTGCCTTTGCTAAGGGGTGATTGGAATTGCTTTCGATACCCGCAACAATTTTCATTTCTTCTTCAGGAAGCGTGTGATTAGCTACATGAGGATGACCAAGAGTGATAGTACCGGTTTTATCTGTCATGACTATTCTGATGTCCTTGGAAGTCTGAATGGCTTCTGCATTCCTAATAATCAATCCCTTTTTCGCTGCCAGACCGGTTCCGGAAACCAAAGCCATGGGGATAGCCAATCCCAAAGCACAAGGACAGGCAATAACGATAGTAGAAATAAAAGCAAATACTGCAAAAGAAAGTGAACTATCGGTATTTAATATCCAGGGAAAAAATTTTCTAGTATAAGAAAGAAACCCTTGAAATTCATTAAATCCCAAATACCAGCTTATACCGCTTACTAATGCCAAAATAATAATTGTGGGCACAAACCAAAGAGTAATTCTATCGGCTAAAGCCTGAATAGGGATCTTGGTTCCCTGGGCTTCTTTTATTAAATCGATCATCTGGGAGAGAAAAGATTCTTCCCCCACTTTATCAACCCTTATTTTTAAAATACCGGTAAGATTCAAAGACCCACCTGTTACCTGGCTTTCTTTCTTTTTGCTTACCGGCAGAGATTCACCGCTAATCATGGATTCATCTACTGAAGAAAGGCCATCTTCAACTTTTCCGTCTATGGGAATCCTCTCTCCGGGTTTAACCAAGACTAAAAATCCAACTTTGACCGCTTCTATAGGGATGGTATTTTCTCCGTCGGAAAATATGACTGTAGCTTCCTTTGCCTGAAGCTTTATCAGTGCTTTTATTTCTTTTGCTGCTTTGTCTCGAAGATGCGATTCAATGAATCGACCGGTGAGGTGGATAGTAATAATCATCGTACCTATGGTTCCGAAAGAGATGATGGGAAATTTTAATAAATGCAATAAAGCAGTGGTCCAGCAAGCAAGTGAACCAATAAAAATAAGGGTATCCATATTGGTGTGAAAATGCATAAGCGCTATCCATGCACCCTTGATAGTCTCTCTACCACTATAAAAAATGACTACCCCCCCAAAGATTAATTCTATCAGAACAAAATATGGTACAGCATAACCAATCATATGAAAGATCATTAACACAGATAGAGGAATAGTGATAATATAGGAGAATAAAAGATTTTTTCTGGCAATTTGGTACCTTTTCTTTTCTAAGTCTTCTGGTGGTTCAGTAGAAATACCATATCCCGCTTCTTCTACCGCCTTTTTTACGTCTTCTAAAGATATTTCTTTTTCACTTATTAAAAAAGCACTTTCGGTAGCCAGATTGACAGAAGCAAATTCTACACCTTTCATTTTTTTTAAAGAATTTTCTACTCTGTTCGCACAGGAAATACAAGTCATTCCGGTAATTGAAAAACTTTTTTTGTTTTCACCCACCATAATTTCTCCTTTGACCTTGCTCCTTTCGAGAAAATGTAGTAATCAGTAATTTACAAAATAAGTCTTAATAATCATCCAAATGATTAAATTCTGCATTTTCAATCCATGTCTCGGGTCTGGAAACAAATTCAACTAAGTTTTCCAGT
>JAHIPN010000122.1 GCA_018894595.1 bacterium | reverse complement strand
TCGGGGGATAAAAGGTGACCAGTTTCCACGGTATTATCCACTATGAGTTGCCCAATTTCCTCTTTGTTTAAAACTCCAAACTGTAGATTGTTCTACTTTGAAATCTCTAGGAAAAAGAGTTTTTATTTTTTTGGAAACATTTAAAGAACTAATATTTAATCCCTGCGATTGAGTGATAAGTCGTTCAATATATCTAAATGTAACTCCATATTTCTGACCAATTTCTATATCAGGTGTTCCTTTTTCTTTTTCCCGTAATATTGTTTCTTTAAGTTCTTTTTCAGTTTTTAAATTTATTTTTTGATTATTCATATTACCTTTCACCTTATAAAATTAAAGAGGATTTGAACTTCCAATAGCTTAAGTCCCAAAACAAAGCAGACTCATCAAATTGGTTATATCAAATAAACGCTGTCTTTGGTTACTTATTATGAATTATATCATAACTGTTTTGTCTGGGCTACTAATTTTAATTTTAAAAACCTTTTTTGTAAAAAGCTTTAAGCAATAAAAAAACTCTTTAGTGAAAACCAAAGAGATTTATGATTAAATCACTTTTATGTTGCTTGAATTTTTTATTTTTCATTTGAATAGTATTTTAAAATTCTTTTTCGGTCTTCCTTTTCTTTATCTCCTTTAAAATATATTTCGACCAGCTCAGTCTAATAGGGGTCAAGTCTTGCAATATCACTTTTCCTCTTCCCGCTCAATTTTTTTAATCACAATGAATTCTTGGGGGCAAACTATATTTTTTGCTCAATCAACAGATCAACAGACTCATGTATTTTGATTAAAAATTCATCTACTATTTCAAATAGCTTTTCTAAACTTGATGGTTTTATGTCCCATCGTTTATCAGAATGTAAGTAAAAACCATCCTTTGACAGACCCCTAAATATGCGTCTAGGGGCAGCACCTTGAGATTGTACTTCCTTTACACTGTTTTGTTTTTTTCTTCCTGGAAATCTTTCGTCAAAATGCTCAAAAGTATTTCTTGCATTAATGTAATGTTCAATTGTCTTTCTATGGGAATTAAATATAATATTCGCACTTTTGAATTCTGGTTGCTGCGATAAAACCCTCATCATTGATTTGATGTTTCCCCAAGAAACGAAATAAAAATGTATATCAATAAACAATTGCTGGTATTTTAACTTTTCTAATTTAAGAAATTCTTTTGATTTTGATTGAAAATTGGGATCATTAGGGTCAAACCCAGAGGTTTTTTTGATTGTTTTAGCGTATGACCAAATTCTATCCATCTGAATGGAAGCTGCCTTCAAGTTCTCTAGTAATTGGCCATATGCAAATGACGATGCATAACCGTTTGTACAGTTAAATAATATTTTGTCTTCATAGTCCATATTATGAAAAAAACCGTTAGAATTTTGCATATATTAAAACCCTAGGAGTGTCAAGGGGTTCTTTTGACACTTTTCTTACCGTTTCCCGATTTACTCCAATTAAAATAGCTATCTTCCTTTTTGATAAATTCGATCTTTTTCTTAATTGTTGGATCAAATCTTCTTTTTGTTTATATTAATTATTGAGTTAATATTTAATCATAAATCTTGAGAGTTGATACTTTTTAATAATATTTGCTAATGATTTCTACTTTTTATATTTAAATGAAATATCTAATTTTGTCCTAAAAGTCAGCCTGGCATCTTTCTCTACTTTGATATCAAGCTTATTTACTTCGGCTATCCTAATTTCCTCAATCGATTTAGAAGCAGTCTCCAATGCAACTCTTGCTGCGTCCTCCCATGATTTTTCACTGGTACCCACAATTTCGACAATTTTGTATACACTTCCCATTTCGCACCTCCTATTAAATATTAATTTTTATTCACTTTATCGAATATTTTAACAATAGTTAGTCTTGCTTACCTACATCAATACAAAAAATATTCAGAAGAAACAGAATACAATTATTAAATTTAATAAATTTATAGAATATAAAATATTTAATTTACGTGAAACATTTTACATATTACATATTTTATATACGACAAAAGGTTTACAAAACCCTTCTTTTTTTTAAAAAATATTTGCGAGATGGTCGGGATAGAAATATGGCGCGCCCTGCCTTAGATGAAGAGTTTCCGATTCACACTCTTTCGATTGTGTGACGGGTTCCTAGCTCCATCATAACCCACGTTTCCATAAGCCCCCCTACGATCCCGGACAGTCGGTTTTCCCGAATCCGGTTCTGACCTTGGGTCAATCACGCATAGCCTTCCTAATATAACCTCAAGCTTAAATGGTAGCATCCATATACCCCCATGGCTATTTAGTTTACTAAAGCGCTAGTCTTATAAAAGAGTATTAGTCAGGTTCTGAGCCCTGCTATCTTTTCCGACGCCCAAGTGCCCAGAGGTCCTTCGCCCTATAAGGTGTTACCTTAAGAAGGGATATAATTAACTTATACCTGGGAAGACATTACCCTTCCTTCATTGCTACTATGACCTCATGCGCCAATCCCAAATCCTCCGTGTCTATTTCGGTTTTCCCTAGAAGACAGGTCTTTGCTGGTTGTTGCTACCCCAGCTGGAATTAGGATCTTCCCGTCGTTATCTCTGAAAATCTTTACCCAGATGCCAGAACCCCTACCCCGGCTGCTTCTA
>JAHIPN010000121.1 GCA_018894595.1 bacterium | reverse complement strand
ATCTGGATTACAAGATAAAGCCATGGCAATCATTACTCTCTGTCTTTGCCCTCCGCTTAATTCATGAGGATATTCATGAACTCTGGTTTCGGGAGAAGGCATGCTTACTAATTTTAACATCTCTACGGTTTTCTTTAAGGCCTTTTCTTTATTTAATTTTTGATGCAGCACTATGGCTTCTGAAATCTGTTCACCAATAGTATATACAGGGTTTAAGGAGGTCATCGGTTCCTGAAAGATCATGGAAATATCGTTCCCTCTAATCTTTCTCATTTCTTCAGGTCTTTTCTTTAATAATTCTTCACCTTTAAACCAAATTTCGCCACTAACAATCTTTCCCGGCGGCTCCTGGATCAATCTTAATACGGAAAGGGCAGTAACGCTTTTCCCACAGCCTGATTCACCTACCATACCCAGTGTTTCCCCTTTTCTTATCGCAAAATCAACACCATCAACCGCTTTAACCACGCCATCATCAGTATAAAAATAGGTCTTTAAATCTTTAACCTGTAACAGTAAATCCTCCATTTACCTTTTTCCTCCATTACATGCTTATTTTTACATAATTCGTTTTAATTTTAAATTTTCTATTTGGGTTAATAGAATACTTTTCTGTCTCTTTAACCGAATTAATAGGTTTATCCATTCTTCTAAAGATTTTC
Organism: bacterium; assembly: GCA_018894595.1. The sequence continues at coordinate 2,604 of JAHIPN010000121.1, read as the reverse complement.
CTTCTATTTAATTAAGCTAAGTAAAAGTGAAGACAGCATAAAAAGTACCGCTATAATGGTAGTAAGTTTCATTAAAAATGCTTCTTTGCCTTTCTTCCCGCCATAATCAGCAGTTGTCCCTCCACCAAATATACCTGAAGCTTTACTTGACTTTCTATGCTGAAGTATCACTGTTAAAATCAAAACTATGCTTATTGTAATCTGAATTATCATTAATGCTATAGGCACTTTATAACTCCTCTCATAAAAATTAGATTAAAATAATCAAAGAGAAAACTCTCTGAAATTCTTAAATTTATTATATGGTTATTTCCCAAAAAGCCAAAAATATTTTCAGCAGATTATATCTTGTATCGCGTGAGAAATAAGATTGGTTATAATTATGTTGTAGGGGCACAATGAATTGTGCCCTCGTCATATTATTACCTAATTTCTCCTGTGGGCACGATGCATCGTGCCCCTACAAATACCATTTTGTTTACTTTTTGGGTTACAATCATTATATTTATTTATTCTCTCAACAATTTCGGTTTTTTATTCTAACACAATTATATGTTAAGTTCAAGATATCTAAAGAAAGTATCGAGTATCGAGTTAAGAAAGAGAAGAAAAGATAGAAAAAGTAGTATTCTTCTTTTTATCTAACTACCTCACTAAAGTTTAGGTTAATTTTATAGTATTTTAGCTGCTTTTACTATTTGAGAGAAACTTAAAGTATTTAAACTTGCTCCCCCAACCAAAGCTCCATCAATATCAGATTCATTCATAAACTCCTTAATATTTTTAGGATCTACGCTTCCTCCATACAAGATTCTTATTCGCTCAGCTATTTTACTTCCATATTTAGAGGAAAATAATTCCCGAATAAATTTAATTATTATACTGGCATCCTCGGAGCTGCTGGACTTACCCGTACCAATTGCCCATATAGGTTCATAGGCAACAATTATTCTTGCCGCTAAAGTAGAATCTATTTTTGGAAATAGAGCTTTAATCTCTTGTTCTATTATGCTCTCAGTTTTGCCACTTTCCCTTTCCTTTAGATTTTCGCCTACACATACAATAGGTGTAAGATTAACTGAAAGTGCGGTTTCTGTCTTTCTGGCAACTTCTTCAGAAGTCTCCTTAAAATATTGCCTTCTCTCGGAATGACCCAGTATAATATATTCACATCCAACATCTTTAAGCATCAAGGGAGATATTTCTCCGGTAAATGCCCCCTTTGTTTCCCAAAACATATTCTGAGCTCCCAGATGAATGTTTGTTCCATTAATTATCTCTTTTACCACCCAAAGAGAAGTAAAGGGTGGACAAACTACAATATCTACTCCCTCGATTCCACGAACAAAATCCTTTAGTTCTTTAACTAAAGATACTGATTCTACAATGTTTTTATTCATCTTCCAATTGCCGGCAATTACTGGAATACGCATTATTTAAACCCCCATTTATTTCCAAATATATTTTATAAGATCTAAAATTCGGCAAGAATAAGCCCATTCATTATCGTACCAGGCAATGATCTTAGCTAAATTACCATCTATTACCAGGGTAGACAATCCATCAACAATAGAAGAATAAGAGTTGCCGTTAAAATCTTTGGAAACTAAAGGTTCTTCAGTGTAATCTAAAATTCCCTTTAAACTCCTCTGTGAGGCTTCTTTAAAAGACTGATTAATTTCTTCCGGACTGGTTTTCTTTTTTAGTACTACTGCTAAATCCACAACTGAAACATTGGGTGTAGGAACACGAAAAGCCATACCGGTTAATTTTCCTTTTAATTCTGGGATTACTAAACTCGTTGCTTGTGCTGCTCCGGTAGTAGTTGGGATCATAGATAGCGCCGCTGCTCTGGCTCTTCTTAAATCTTTATGTGGGAGGTCCATTAAATTCTGATCTGCAGTATAAGAGTGAATAGTAGTCATAACCCCTTTCTCGATTCCAAATATATCATTTAGAACCTTTGCAACTGGAGCAAGGCAATTAGTTGTACAGGAAGCATTAGAAATTATATGATGTTCTTCGGGTATATATTTATCTTCGTTAACCCCCATCACTATAGTTATGTCCTCTCCTTTAGCGGGTGCAGATATAACCACTTTTTTTGCTCCGGCAGTTAAATGTTTTGACGCTCCTTCTCTATCTCTAAAAATTCCCGTAGACTCAATGACTATGTCAACCCCTAAATCTTTCCAGGGAAGATTAGAGGGGTCTCTTTCACTCAATACTTTTAATCTTCTCTCTCCAACCAAAATAGTATCATTTTCCAATTCTACTTCTGGTAATTTGCCATGAACAGAATCATATTTTAATAGATGGGCCAATGTTTTAGCATCGGTTATATCATTTACTGCTACAAATTCTATTTCTTTGTCTTTTAGCCCAGCTCTGAAAACATTCCTTCCGATTCTTCCGAATCCGTTAATTCCTACTTTTATTGTCATCTTTTTCTCCTTTTTTCTTTAATTAATATTTTTTTGGTTAACTGGTTAGCTAATATAGTAGAGCGTTTTCTAAATACCTTTACATTTCGTTCTGTCATTGCGAGGAGCAAAGCGACAAAGCAATCCCTTGATTTGTAAGGGCTTGAGATTGCTTCGCTAT
>JAHIPN010000120.1 GCA_018894595.1 bacterium | reverse complement strand
TCATCACCATCTAATATGCACTAAATGTGGTCGGATAATCGATTATACAGATTTTGTAGATGAAGAGTTAGAGCTAATCAAAAAAACAGAAAAGGAACTTTCTAAAAAATATAATTTTGAAATTAAAAATCACACTATTCAATTTTATGGATTGTGTGATGAATGTTCAGATAAAGAAAAATAAATAAATTTTTTTAATATATATTATTGAAAATGATTATCATTATAAATAAGAATTTTTTGAAAAAGAAACAAAATAGAGAGGAGGTGAAAAATATGCCCAGAGGAGATGGAACTGGACCAAGAGGATTAGGTCCTATGACTGGAAGGGCAGCTGGGTACTGTGCTGGTTACCCAGTGCCAGGATTTATGAATCCTTATGTAGGCAGACTAGGTTTAGGATTTGGTTATGGTAGAGGCTATGGCAGAGGATTCGGTAGAGGTAGAGGCTATGGCAGAGGATTTTGGCCGGCATATCCCTATCCCATAGCTTCTCCTATGCCCTATGGTGGCGGATTTTACCAACCAGCAGCAGAGCCTAAACAAGAGATGGAGATGTTAGCCGAAGAAGCAAAAGCTTTAAAAGAACAACTTGAGGCTATTAATAAACGCATTACAGAATTAGAAAAAAGCGAAAAGAAATGAAGGCGTATTGCGTAAAACTTAAAACACAAAGCTAACAAAATGTAGGGGTTCGATTTATCGAACCCGAAATGATATATCTATTTCACGGGGCGGACAAATCCGCCCCCTACTTTGCAAATGTTATTGTGAGCCACTGTCTCTTTTTTTCATTGCGACCACAGGGAGCGTGGCAATCTCGACGGGATTGCTTCCCCTGCTTTCGCATGGGGCAGGCTTGTTAACTCCTCCAATGACAAAAGCAAATAAAATTCTGAATCTATAGGGCGGGCGTCTTGCTTGTCTGCGCAATGTAGAGACACGGCGTGCCGTGTCTTATTCACCACGGCAACGCCGTGGTGCTACTTTCAAATAAGAAAGCATTACTACATGATTGGATAATATTTTAAGCATTTAATAAAATAAAAGAATTGGAGGAAAAAAATATGAAAATAGCAATTACTTCTATGGGGACAACATTAGAGGAAAAAGTTGACCCCCGGTTTGGCAGATGCCATTATTTTATATTATTTGATACTAAGATCAATAAATTTGAAGCAGTAGAAAATACTGGTGCCCAGGGAATGGGAGGAGTAGGAATACTGTCGGGTCAATTAATGGCTGATAAAGGAGTAGAGACAGTATTAACTGGAAGTTGTGGGCCTAATGCCTTTCAGACTTTACAGGCAGCAGGTATAAAAGTGATAACCGGAGCAACTGGTACTGTTCAAGAAGCTATTGATAAATTTAAATCAGGTGAACTTAAGGCAATTTCCCAGGCTAATGCTTCAGCCCATTCAGGAATGAAAAAATAAAAATAAAAGAATTGGAGGAAAAAAATATGAAAATAGCCATTTCAACCGATGCAGGTTTTGTGTCAGCTCATTTTGGAAGATGTCCTTCTTTTACTATTGCTGAGATTAAAGAAGGACAGGTTTTAAAAATAGAGGAGATAAATAATCCTGGTCACCAACCTGCATTTTTACCAAATTTTCTTGCAGAACGTGGAGTAAAATATATAATTTGCGGAGGTATGGGAAATAGAGCACAGATGTTATTTGCTGAAAAAAAGATTACTCCTGTAATAGGAGTTACTGGAAAGATTGAAGAAGTGATAGAAAAATTTATGCAGGGAAAATTAGAAGCCGGAGAATCTTTTTGTAAACCGGGAGCAGGAAAGGGATATGGCTTAGAAAAAGAAGAATGTGATCACTCCGATAGTGACCATTCTCATAATTAATTAAGAAAGGAAAAAACAATGAGCAAAAAGAATTTATTACCAGTTTCTATCTTGATAGTAATATCAGGAGCAATGTTTTCTTCCCATTTTGGGGTAGGAGATCTTATTTTTCCCCCAATCTTGGGAAGGGGTGCAGGAGCAAGTTGGTTTACAGCTGCTTTAGGGTATATGATAATTAATAGTATTGGGGTTTGGTTAGCATATTTGGCTTGTGCCCATCAGAATCAGTCTTTAACTGGAATTGCGACAAAAACATTAGGAAAATTTTTCGGAAAAATTTATACTGCTATTCCAATACTCATTACAATATTTTTTATTCTGCCTCGAGTTTCTTCCGCTACTCATGAGATGGCTGTTTTACCTTTGTCGCCCAGTATTCCTTTGTGGGTTACCTTAGCGGTATTTTTCTTGCTTAGTTTTTACGTTGCTTATACGAGAGCTACAGTAATAGATAAGTTAGGAAAAATATTAGCCCCGGTCTTAATACTGTTTGTTATTATTTTAGCAGTTAAAGGGGTAGCTACCCCGCTTTCTATTCCTAAATCTCCGGGTTCTTTGAACGCTTTAAGTGATGGAATGTTAAATGCTTATAATACTATGAATGCTATAGCAGCCCTCTTATTTGGAGGTTGGGTTTTACATGAATTAAATATTCGAAATATAAAAACTAAAGAAGACCAAAACATAAATTTAAATATTATTGGGATTTCTACAGCAGTACTCTTGGGAATAACTTCTACCGTGTTGGTTTATTTGGGAGCTTCTTCAGGATCTTCTTTCCCCGATGCTTCTATCGGAGGTCTTTCTACTAAAATCGCTCAAGGGCTTTTAGGGCAGGTTGGCTTGCTCGGTTTTGCAGTAATAATGGCCTTTAGTTGTCTTACTACTGCTGCAGCGATAATTTCAATGGCAGGAGATATGTTTTCTGAAATGACCAATGGTAAACTTAATTATCGGGTAACAGTTGCTTTGAGTACAATTATAGGATTTACTTTAGGTTTGGTAGGATTAAGCAGAATAGTAAAATATACTGTTCCCTGGTTAGTTTTATTATATCCTTCAATAATTATTATAATCTTAAGCGCCCTGTATTATAAGTTTGATAAAATTAGAAAATCAGTAACTGTCGGAGTAATTGTAGCCTTATTCTTTGGATTAGGAGATATGCTTTGTTTTTACGGTGTTACATCTAATTTTATCACAAAAATATCTTCTCAATTACCTCTGGGAGGACAAGGATTAGGCTGGTTTTTACCTACAATAATTATTATGGGCATAACCCAACTATTTTTTAAACCAAAAACCGAAGAAGAAAAAAGTTTATAGGATGATATAGGAGAATAAGATGAAAAAAAAGGTTGAAGAATTTATTGGTAAAAAGATAGACAAAGGATTATATCCCGGGTGCCAGGTATTGATAGGTCATCAAGGAGATGTAATGTTAAATTTGTCTTTCGGTTCTATGATGAAGGGTTCAGCAAGTCAGACAGACAAAGTGAATGAAAATACTCTTTTTAATATAGAATCTATAACTAAAGTAATGGTAACCCTCCCCTTAACATTTAAATTGGTTGAAGAGGGGAGGGTGCATCTTGACGATAGGATAATAAATCATATTCCGGAATTTGGAACTAACAAGGAAAAAGAAAAAGTTACCATAAGAAATCTTCTGAATTTTACCGGAGGAATTCCTCTGGATGACCCTGAGGGATGTGAAGAAACTGCATCAAAGGGAGATTTAAAAAAGGCCTGGAATTTACATTATACTCAAGAATTAGCCTATCAACCGGGAACTAAAGTTTTTTATAGTGATGTTTCCTGCCGGATTTTAGGAAAATTATTGGAACGAGTCATGGAAAAATCTTTGTCTTTAGCAGCTAAAGAATGGATTTTTGACCCACTGGTGATGAAAAACACTATGTTTAACCCTCAGGATAAAGAAAATTGTGCAGCTACCGGAAAATCAGACAGTGGACGTTTATTAATAGGGGAACTTACCCAGGATTTAGAACATTATTTAGGTGAAGTGCTTGGATCTGATGGGCTTTTTTCCACCGCTAAGGATATGTTTGTATTTTCTCAAATGATTTTAAATAAGGGTATTTACCAGGGCCAAAGAATATTAGGGGAGATTACTGTAAATAAAATGACTGAAGGGGTGACCAACTCCGGTCTGTATGAATCTCCTTCTTCCTATCTTCATTATATTTTAAGCGGCCCCAAGACTTGGTTTTGGGAATATGCCTTTTCTCCGCACTCTTTTTTTGGAGATCTAGTATCTAAAAAAGCTATAGGAAAAATGGGGGGAGCAGGAACTTTTCTTTTAATTGATCCTGAATATGATCTTATTATTGTCTATCTTACCAATTATGGGCAACCTGAGCGTACTTTAGAAGGAGAAGAAGGTTGGAATAAATTTCAAAAGGATATTGATGTAATGGGATTATGTAATATCGTTTTGGGAAATATAATATGATTAGAAAAAGTAACAGCAATAGTCAATTGCCAGTTTTTTTATAAAAGAAGAGTAGATTTTACACTTAAGCTGGGGTGCTTTTTCCAATTTAACTCCGGAGCCTTTTGGAGAGAGGTTTCAAGCGGTGGTAATTTTCTAAATTTAATTTAATAGGAGGGAATAGCATAGTAATGAAAGGCAAGATTAAAATTGGAATTATTATCTGTGACCGTTATCATACATGTGCCGGAGGTAAATGCCTTAGAGCTCTCCGTAACAGGGAAGGGGCATTTAGTATCTATAGTAAGGATGATGAACTGGAATTAGTTGGATATACTACTTGTGACGGCTGTCCTGGTGGAAACATTGAATATGCTCCCGAGGAAATGATCAAGAACGGAGCTCAGATTATTCACCTGGCTACCGGATTGGTTGTCGGATACCCTCCCTGCACCCGTATAACCCATTTTTGTAATTTTATTAAGGCAAGATACGGAATAAAAGTAGTTATTGGAACACATCCAATTCCTCAGAAATATTATGATATGCATAAGATGTTGGGGACATGGGAGTCTCCAAAATGGGAAGAAATTATTCAACCGACATTAGCAGATGAAAAAACCCGTTTATCTTATAATTAATGGATAAGCACAATAAAATTTAGAATAAACCAAAGAATAAAATCTTTTAACGACTACTTGTCACTAACGATTTAATCTTGTATTTGTATTTTTAACTAACTAATTATCCAGCTAACTAATCAACGAAATAAGGAGGTAAAAAAAATGCCAAGAGGAGATGGTACCGGACCAACAGGAGCAGGACCAGGAACTGGCCGGGGAAGAGGTGCCGGACAAGGACGCCGAGGAGGCGGAGGAATAGGAATAGGGGGCAATTGTGTTTGTCCTTCTTGTGGTGCTATAGTTCCTCATCAAGTAGGTGTTCCTTGCAGCAGCATTAAATGCCCTAAGTGTGGCGCTATGATGGTAAAACAATAGAATAAAATGGAAGGATTAAGCTAAATGATAATTTCAGTAGCGAGCGGGAAAGGTGGGACTGGCAAAACAACTATTGCTGTTAATCTTGCTTTGGCTTTAGCTAAAGACAAAGGAAAAAATGTAAAATTTTTAGATTGTGATGTAGAAGAGCCTAACGCCCACCTTTTTTTGAAACCTGTTATAACGAGTTCGGAATCAGTTGAGGTTCCTGTACCTAAAATTGACGATAAAAAATGCAATTATTGCGGTAAATGTGCGGAAGTTTGTGTTTTTAATGCTATTGCAGCTACCAAGAATAAAGTTTTGGTTTTCCCCGGGCTGTGTCATGGCTGTGGGGCTTGCAGATTATTTTGCCCGGAAAAGGCAATTAGTGAAGAGGGGAATGAAATAGGAATTTTAGAAGAGGGCAAAGCAGGATCTATTAACTTTACACATGGACGTTTAAATATAGGAGAACCGATGGCTCCTCCTATAATAAAGAAAATTAAAAAGAAAAGTAAAGAAGATTATAGTGGCAATAAGGATAATAATATTACAAATCATCATATTACCTTGATCGATGCCCCTCCGGGTACTTCCTGTCCGGTTATTGAATCTATAAAAGGTAGTGATTATACTATATTAGTTACCGAACCGACTCCTTTTGGATTACATGACCTTATTTTAGCAGTGGAAGTGCTTAAAAAATTACATATTTCGCATGGTGTAGTATTAAATAAGTGTGATATCGGAGATCATAAAGTAGAAGAATATTGTAAGAAAAATGATATTCCTCTTTTACTTTCCATTCCTCTGGATAGGGAGATTGCAGTTGCCTATTCTAAAGGTATCCCCATAGTTAAGATAAATCCCTCCTATGAGCAGAAATTTATTCAGCTTTTTCAAAAAATCGTGCAAATTATTTAATATTTTTATGGCTTTGTTTTGCAATGATAAGAATCGAGGTATTTTTAAATGAAGGAAATAGTGATAATAAGCGGTAAAGGCGGAACAGGAAAGACAGTTATTACTGCCAGTATGGCTGCTTTAGCTAAAAATAAGGTTATGGGAGATTGTGATGTAGATGCTTCCAATCTTTATCTTTTACTCCATCCAGAAATAAAAGAAAAAAATGATTTTTATGCTGGAATAATTCCCAGTATAGATTTAGAAAAATGCACTAATTGCAGCCGATGCCAGGAAGTCTGCCGTTTTGATGCCATTAAAACAATCAAAAGTCAGACCGTAATTGACCTTATATCTTGCGAAGGATGCGGTTTATGTGCTTTGGTTTGTCCGGTACAGGCTATTCAGATGAAGGAAAATCATTGTGGGGAATGGTATATCTCTGAGACAAAATATGGGCCTTTAGTACATGCCCGATTAGGTATTGCGGAAGAAAATTCTGGGAAGTTGGTTACTTTAGTACGCCAGAATGCTCAAACAATTGCTAAAAAAAATGATTTTGAATTAATCATTGTAGATGGACCTCCGGGTATCGGCTGTCCCCTTATAGCCACTCTCAGCGGAGCTAATTTAGCCGTAGTGGTGACCGAACCAACCCTCTCTGGAATACATGATTTGG
>JAHIPN010000119.1 GCA_018894595.1 bacterium | reverse complement strand
TATGCCAAAAGTAACCCAAAGGTGCCTGGCACCTTTGGGTTACTTTAGTCTAATTTGATGCCGCTTCGGACATTTCCTTCTACTTCCAATCTTTCGCTGTCAATATAAAAGACGGCTTTGTCGCCATTAATCCATCTGCCGCCCTCTTCTTCTATTCTTACTTTACCTGTTAAAGTAATCTTCTGTTCCTTATCATTATAGATTGCTTTCTCAGCGGTGATGGTATAATCTTTCTTAAATATTTTTACTTCCCCGGTGGCAGTTAAATCCTGAGTATCAGTAAAAATATCCAGGTTGTTACAATTCCAGGTAATGTTATCTTCTTTCTCTTCTTTATCTTTTCGCTCCTGAATTAATATTACTTTCCCTTGAAAGATATATCTTTTATCATTTAGATAAGCTTCAAGAGTCTCGCCGGTAATAGTAATATCAGTCTGAACTAATTTTATCTCACCTTTTATCTTACCAATCTTTTTATCCACATCAAAATCAGCTTCCTGAGCAGTCAGGATAATATCTTCCTGGGTTATAATTACATTTCCGGTAAAAAGCATCTTATCAATGTTTTTATCATAGGTTACATTATCTGCGGTAAGATTAACCTCCGATTCTTCTTTCTCCTTTTTTTCTTCCTGAGCAGAAGCACAAAATGATAAAAACATAATTAAAGATAGGCTAAAAAGTATAATCAAGGTTTTAACGAAATACATTCTCTTATAGTTTTTCATTTTTCCTTCAAAACTCCTTTCTTTTGTAGAAATTTTCTACAGATGTTTACAACTTTTTCTGTATCGTCTAAAGCATTTCTTATATCTTCTTCGGTAAAATGCTGAAAAGGAATTCCCCCTGGTAAACCATTGGGATATCTTGTGGGGATATAATAACGATCTAATCTTCTGCTCTCATTTATAATTTCTGAAAACTCAGGGACATCGGTTTCTATTTTTTTACAAAAATCAAATAAGGAATGTCCTATTACTATTCTTTCTCCCTGGGCATAAAGACAGGCTTTCATTGCTTTTTCTGCAGATTGTTGAGCCACAAAGCATCCTTTGTCCAAAAATTTCTTTTCCTCACTTAACCATCTCACAAATTCAAGGTCATCTTCTGATTGTATAAACCATCTAAGAGCTTCTTGATTTGAGTCTTTCATAAATAACTTCTCCTCCCCTGTTTATTGTTTCAATAAAGGGATTTTTTTCTTTAAGCATCTTATCAAATTCTTCTGGCGTATAAGCGAGTATATCAAAAGCAATAGGGATATCCCACATAAGATAAAGTTCTTCTAATCTATCTAAAAATCTCTTTTTAGTTTCATAAACTACAATAATATCTACATCACTATATTTGTCCTCCTCGTCTCTGCACCAGGAGCCGAATAGAATTATCTTTACTGGATTTAATTTTTTATATGAACATACTATAGCTTTTTTTAATTCATCTTTATTCATCTTTATTCTTCTTTATTCTTCTTTATTTTTCTTTTTTAATTGCCTTTTATCACCAAAGTTAATATATAATTTAATGATTTAATGAATTTTAAAAGTAACTTTTACATTACCTGTTAATTCCAAGTTGTTTAATTCAGCATCCGTATAAAGCTCATCAGCGGTTATTTTATTATCTTTTACCATTATTTCCACAGGTTCCAGGCTGGTTAAGGTCTCCTCTTTTGAATCCCAGAAGAATCTATTTCCTCTTAAGATATCCCCTTCCTTGGTTTCGATAACCACCTCTCCCACCAATTCCATGCTCTTACTTCCCATATCGGCAATACATTTGTTAAGCTGGATATTTAGATTGGGTTCATTATCTTTAAAAATAACCACTTTTTTAATTTTCTCAAAAATAGTTTTTTTCCTATCTTCTGCTAAAGATATTTTATCAGCTTCTATCTCCCATTCTTTCTTTCCTTCTTTCATACCGACAACTACCCCTTGCTCTATCTTAACCGGGGCTTCATCTACTACTATGTCTTCTTCGGTTTCTTCAATATCTTCTTCGGTCTTGCCTGTGCCCCCGTCTCTCCCTTTATTATAAATAAAATAAAAAGAAAGGGCGATAGCCAGAATTAGTATTAAAATAAACCATAAGTATTTTCGTTTAAGCATATTATAATATTACCATTAAAGCCCCAAATATAAAAGCATTTCATCCCAAAAAGTATCTTGAGCAAAATTGGTATCGTTGTACTTTTCGGAATCATAGTTGTAATACCACGGAAAGTAGATAGAAAGACCTTTGGAACCACTTACTCCCCAACCACTGTAATCTGAATTTATTACGGTAGAACTTAAGGTTTGCTGAATAATTATAGCCATAATTTTAATCTCCAGGCTATTAGAGTGATCAAAAATTTTATCGCAAAAATCATATAAATCGATAAAATCAGGATCTCCATAATACTGACTGGAACAAGCAGCATCTATGTAAACGCCTTTGGGAGTTAGAGCATCATCCATTATAGCTAAGGCTAAATTAGATAATTGGGAAGCTAAAGTATCTATATAACTTAAATCAATTGCTGATTGAGTAACATCATCAAAAGGATAGGAATAAATATATTTATCAACAATATCGGCTGACAACTGCTCTGGTGATATAAGAGGATTACCCGCCAATTCTCCCAGAATAGTATCATAAGGCCAACCGTTGAATGGCTCTAATTCTTCTGAGGCAACCAGGATATCGGTGTAATCTTTTATCTGATAAGCAACCTCGGTCATCGCCATAAGACAGGCATCCATCCCCACGATATCAATCTTTTTCCCTATTTGAGTATTAATAGCAGAGAGTGCATATTCTAACTCAGGCATAGTTATTTTATCTTCTCCGTCGGTATAATCCCAGGCAATATCTTTAGTAGTATATGCCGGTGACCGAAATCCTCCCCCGTGATTCCAGATTACCAGTAAATATTTTTTAGCAGGGTAATTGCTTACCGCCCAGCTGGCAAAATCGATCAAGGTCTGGGGGTTTCCCATATTTAATTCTCCCAGATCACTAATTAATTGGGAATTTATTATATAAGGATCATTATCCTGAGTGATGTAATATCTTCTGGTAGTAGTCCAATTACTATTAGAAGTATCATAATCAGGGATTCGATCTGCCTGAACCACTATATTTACCTCGGTTGTAGAACCGATCATTTCCATTTCATTAATGTCATTAATACCTGCACTCTCCAAATCATTATCAGCATCAAGATAGACCATTACTGTCCATTC
>JAHIPN010000118.1 GCA_018894595.1 bacterium | reverse complement strand
TTATACTTTCTTAATCAACAGATTGGCAGATTAGCAAATTTTAAAGTGAATTACAAAAGAAGGGCACAATTCATTGTGCCCCTACACCCGGAATCCTAATTTCTTTAACGAACGCGATATTCGATACGATATACTAACGACTATTCACTAACGACTAAATTAATTTGCTAATAAGCAAATTAATTTTATCCCTTCACTGACCCGGCCAAAATACCTTTTACAAAATAGCGTTGTAATCCTAAAAAGAGAGCTAGGGGAAGAATCATGGAGACAAAGGCAGCAGCAGTAAGCAATTCCCAGTCCTGGCCATAAGAACCGACTAAAGCACTTATTCGTACAGTAAGAGGTGCAACATCCGGTGTTCCTCCTAAATATACCAAAGCTACTAAAAGATCATTCCAAACCCATAAGAACTGAAAGATAGTAACAGAAGCAAGTGCGGGAACAGAAAGAGGCATTACTATTTTAATAAATATCTGAAAAGGAGTAGCTCCATCTATAGATGAAGAATCGAACAATTCACTAGGAAGGCCAGAAATAAAAGTATATAATAAATAAGTCATAAGAGGAAGGCCATAACCGGTATGAGCCAACCATATTCCCGGAAAAGTACCCACTATCCCTAAATTGCTAAAAATACGGAGAATAGGTATCATAGTCATTTGTAGAGGAATCACCAATAGACCAACTAAAAATATAAATATTAATTTGCGTCCCGGAAATTCCATCCAGGCAAAGGCATAAGCTGCAAAAGAAGCAATCAATATTGGGATTATAGTAGAAGGGATAGTAATAAAAAGAGTATTTACAAAAGCTCCTCCCAGCCCAATCTTATCAATAACCCTTTGATAATTTTCCAGACTATAACAGGTAAAATTGAAAGGGTGTTCAAATACAGTCCACCATCCGGATGCTGCTACCTCAGGAGGAGGTCTAAATGAAGTTATTAATAGTCCAACGGTTGGAAGTACCCATATAAAAGCAGTAATAATTATTATCAAATGTAGTGAACTACTCGAAAATGATATGCTATTTTTTTTCATTATCTTATAGTCTCCTGTTCTCTGAAACGGCGGATATTTATAATTATCATAGGAATTATAAATAAAAGCAAAAGAACGGCAATAGAACTGGCTCTCCCATAGTTTCTAAAAATAAACATCTCTTTATACATTCGGTTAGCAATAACTTCGGTATCGAAATTTCCATTGGTCATTACATAGACAATATCAAATACTTTAAGAACATTAATAGTCATAGTGGTAGCTACTACTGCAAGTGTAGGTTTCATCAAAGGCAAAATAATTTTCCAGAAAATTTTGAATTCGGTAGCGCCGTCTACCCGAGCTGCTTCTAATAGTTCTCGGGGTATGCCTTTATAACTCGCGGATAATATTACCATACAAAATCCAGTCCATATCCATACCCCTACCATAATTAAACAAAAATTATTAAGCCAGGGCCTAATAATTAGCCAGGGTAAGGGTTCTAATTGAAAAAATGAACGAATTGCGTTAAGAATACCGGTCTGAGCAGCCGAAACCGGCCTATAAGCATAAACGAACTTCCAAATTACTCCGGCACCTACGAAGGAAATAGCCATAGGCATAAATATTAGCGACTTTACAATCGATTCATACTTAACTTTATCTAATAATATAGCTATAATCAATCCTAAAAAAACAGTTAGAGGAACAAAAAACGCTATCCATAAAGCATTGTTCCGAAAGGAAGTAAGCATAATCTCATTGGTAAAACAATAGAAGTAATTTTCCAAACCAATAAATTTTTCAGAATTGTAATTAAAAAAGGAAATATATATTGTATTAATTGAGGGATAGACTAAAAAAAAGAATAAGAGAAATGCTGCCGGGGATATATACAACCATGGGGTAATTTTTTTTGTACGTATCACAAACTTCTTTCCTTTCTAAACATCATTATAACAAATATTTTACTATAATTATCAGATTTTGTCATTGCGAGGAGCAACGCGACGAAGCAATCTCAACCCGAGATTGCCACGGGGAGCACTCAATATTACTTGAGTACTCCCCTCGCAATGACAGATTCAATTCTACTATTTCCGATAAGCATCCAAAGCGGTAGTTTCAATAGTCAATAATACTTTTATTAATTCTATACCACTTACATAATCTAATATCCCAGTCCAGAAAGAACCACTTCCTACTGCACCGGGCATTAAGTCAGAACCATCAAAACGGAAAGTTGAAGCATTAACCAATATTTCAGCAGCTTTACGGGTCAAATCATCAGGATAGACAGCAGGATCCACTTGTTTATTGGCAGAGAGTTTTCCTAATTCGCCAACCCATATTTCCTGAGCTTTCGAGGAAACAATATATTCCATAAAGGCCCTTGCATCAGGAGTATCATTGAACATTGCAAACATATCTGCTGCTCCCAAAGCAGGGGTTCCGTATTGAGGATCAATGGGCGGGAAGGGGAAGAAATCAAAATCTTCTCCCGGAACTAAGTTGGGGAAATGGTCAAGTATAAAGCTTTTGATAAAAGTTGCTTGTTTATGCATATAGGCATTTGGCGGAGTAGTAAACAGAGCGTCTGGTGAATCTCCAAAATTAATAGTAAGCACTGCATTGGGGCCGCCATAGACATACTTCTCGTTTAAAGCAATCTGGCCAAATAGTTCAAAAGCCCTTTGTACCCGATCATCAACCCAGGAAATTCCATGGGAAACCCATAAGTCATATACCTCAGGCTCTACGGTACGGAGCATAATATCTTCAATCCAATCTGTCCCAGCCCAACCACTGGCACCACCACATTCAAGACCAATAGCCCAGGGGGTCTTACCGTCTGCTACCATCTTATCGGAAAGTGCGATCATCTCTTCCCAGGTAGTAGGTGCAGTATAACCAGCGGCTGCAAAAGATTTAGGATTATACCAGACCAAGCTTTTTAGGTCAGCAGAAAGAAATACACCATTAAGTTTACCTTTATAACTCCCTAAATCTATCCAGGTCGAGGAGTAGTCGCTCTTTAAAGTATCTACATCCAAAAAAGTACTTAAATCTACTAATTTCCCAGCTTTGGCAAATTCTACCATCGCTCCTGGATTAGGTAATGTGGAGACATCAGGTGGATTGCCGGCTTCCACTCGAGTAATTAGTACTGCCGGATCTCGAGAACCAGCTAACACCACATCAATATCATTTGCGTCCTCAAAAGGTTTCACCATCTTATCAAATGCTTCTAATTCTGCTCCTGCCCAAGAACCATAGACATTTAATACTCTAGTTGCAGCTAATGCTCCTGCAGAAAACATTCCTATTAGCAATACTACTAATATCACAAAACTAATTTTCTTTAACATTTTCTTTTCTCCTTTATTTTTTAAAAATACATTCTTCTCAATCTTTTATTTCTAATACACAACACCTCCTTTTAAATTAGTCGTTAGTATATCGTATCGCGTTACAGAAACTAAGATTCAGGTGTAGGGGCACAATGGATTGTGCCCTTCCTGTTTTATTGTCTTTTGATTGCCCTGGGCACGATGCATCGTGCCCCTACATTATTGCGGGGATGAATCAAACCCCTACAACACATTACTTATTTCGGGCAGACACAAGGTCTGCCCCTACTTGTACCTTACGGCCTTATCTTTCTTCTTCTTCTTTCTATTTTTTCTTCACTATATACTCGATACGCGATACATGATACGGATTACCCTCACTTTAACTTGCACACTATTCGCTCCACGCTCTACGCTAATATGTTACCAATGAAAGGCAGACTTAATAGCCACTTTTCCTTTGGATTTAAAAATAGGAGTTTTAAAAACTTCACTTAATACTAACTCGGCAGCTCCAATGATCCACCCCTCCTCTCCGGGTTGGAGAGGAACAATCTCAATTTCCTTTTTAAAAGGAAAATTATCCTTAATTGCTTTTCGCATAGTTGGAAAAATAAATTCACCGGCCCTGACTCCCTCTCCTCCTACCACAATTAATTCAGGGTCAAAAAGAGAAATAAGGCCAACTATTCCCATAGCCAAATTTTTCCCCACTTCTTGAAAAATATTCTTTGAGATAATATCCCCCTTCTGGGCGGCCTCAAGTACTGTATCAACCGTGATAGAATTTAAATCCTCTTTCTTTTTTAAAAAATCTTTTATTATAGTATCCTGCTGCTTAGATAAAGCTTCTTTAATTTTATTGATAATAAATTGATCTGAAGAAAAAGTTTCCAAACAACCTCTTTTTCCGCAATAACATAAGGGACCATCTTTATCTATAATTATATGGCCGAAATCTCCAGCTCCACCGCAGCTTCCGTGATATATATCCCCTTTAATAACTATTCCGGCTCCTACACCTTTACCGATAGTAATACAAATAAAATTATTTATTTTTTTACCTGCTCCAAAACGTTTTTCTGCTAAAGTTAGTGCATTTACATCTTTATCTATAAATATAGGAAAATTAAATTCCTTTTCGAGAAATTCTTTAAACCTTATTTTTTTCCATCCTAATATCTTAGAAAATACTAAAATACCTTCTTTCTGATTTACTAAGCCAGAAACGCCGATCCCGCAACCAACTATTTTTTCTGCTTTAATATGATTTTTATTGATTAAATCTCGTATTGCTTTTATTAAAACCTCGAGCACTATCTTCTCACTACTTTTAACTGGACTGGGGATAAAATGCTGGTCTAAAATCTTTGACTTCATATTAACTAATCCGATAATAATGCCGTCTAAACCAATTTTTATTCCCAGGACAAATCTATCGTTGCAATTAAATTCAAGCAGAATTGCCCTTCTCCCACCGCTGGATTCTTCCTCTCCTGTTTCGTATATGAGTTCTTTCTTAATTAAATCTGCAACGATATTGGAAACGGTAGATAACCCTAAATCAGTAAATTCAGAGATTCTGGTCCGAGAAATGGGCCCGTAATTTAGAATTGTATTAATTACAATAGCTCTATTTAATTCCTTAATTAATTGTTTATTACCTCGACGAATATTATCCATAATATTTAAATATTTTTACCATTTATCCTGACATATTATTTTTTTAAAATATTTTTTTTAGATACTTTCTTCATTGAAGCAAGTATCTTATTTTATTATTCTACACCTTGTATAAAAAATCCTTCTTTTTTTAAAAACTTTTTCCAATTTTTTTTCAAATCGGAAAAATGAGGAGTAAATTAGGAGCTATTAACTTAATCTATAGTTAAAAATTGCTCATTTTAACATTTGATATTTATTTTAAAGACTATTAAATAAATTTAAATAATCTTTTAGCAGGCGGGTAATTAAAAAATTCTTTCTAACATATTCCTTTCCTGAAGTACCCATCTTATTAGCAATCTCAGAATCTTTTAAAAGATGTATAACTCTTTCAGCACATTCAGAAATATCACCAACTAAAAATCCTGTGCGACGGTTATCTACTTGCAAAGGTATACCGCCTACATTGGCCGCTACCACAGGCTTCCCCTTCCATAATGCCTCGGTAATCACCAATCCGAACCCTTCTCTTAAGGATTTTT
>JAHIPN010000117.1 GCA_018894595.1 bacterium | reverse complement strand
TTGTAGGGGATGCTTTTAATAAAACCAGAGCAGGAATTCATGCGGATGGAATATTAAAGGATGAAGAAATTTATAATATATTTGATACAGAAAGGATATTAAATAGACCTGTGGCAGTAACAGTTGGTTCGCATTCAGGGCTGGCTGGGATTGCTGTTTGGATGAATAAATATTTTAAATTAGAAGGGGAAAGAAGAATAAACAAAAGAGATCCGATGGTTTTAAAGTTAAAGGAATACATTGACAAAGAATATGCAAAAGGTAGGGTAACTAGTTTTAGTGATGAAGAACTGGAATCTTTAATAACCTTCTCTATTGAAGGAAGAGGACAGGGTAAGGGTGAAACGCCCGGTTTCGATTCATCGGACCCGTAAGGAATCGGGTCGGATAAATCCGGCACCTATATAATTAAAAGAACAGTAGGGGCGTATTGCATACGCCCACAGGTACCAGAAGGCAAAACAGGATAGAATAGATTCCCATTTTCATGGGAATGACAAAAGAAAAGTAGAGGCACGGCGTGCCGTGTCTTCTTGTACTAATTTAATTTGCTTGATTATAAAGTTTTCCCTTAAAGGAGGTTTTTAAGTTGCAATTAACGGTTGCACAAAAGATAATAAGTGAGCATTTGATAAGCGAAAAGATGATTTCAGGAGAAGAAATTATAATAAGCATTGATCAGACACTTACTCAGGATGCTACCGGAACAATGGTCTATTTACAGCTTGAAGCACTCGGAGTTAATAAGATAAAGACAAAAAAATCTGTAGCATATATTGATCATAATACTCTCCAAACCGGGCCTGAAAATGCTGATGATCACCTTTATATCCAGACTGTAGCGAAGAAATATGGGATATATTTTTCTAGGCCAGGGAATGGTATATGTCATCAAGTTCATTTAGAAAGATTTGCAATTCCAGGGGAAACTCTTTTGGGTTCGGATAGCCACACACCTACAGCTGGCGGTATGGGAATGTTGGCTATAGGAGCAGGTGGACTCGATGTAGCCGTGGCTATGGCAAGCGGAGAATATTGCATTATAATGCCTAAGATAGTAAAAGTAAAACTGATAGGAAAATTAAATCCCTGGGTTTCAGCAAAAGATATTATACTTGAACTTTTAAAAAGATTAACTGTTAAGGGCGGAGTTGGTAAGATATTTGAATATGCTGGTGAGGGTGTAAAGAGCTTATCTATTCCTCAAAGAGCAACTATTACCAATATGGGAGCGGAATTAGGAGCAACGAATTCTATATTCCCCAGTGATGAAATAACTTTTGAGTTTTTAAAGGCTCAAAAGAGAGAGAAGGATTTTTTCGAAATAAAAGCTGATGATGGGGCAATTTACGATGAAGAGATAGAGATAGATCTTTCCCAATTAGAACCTCTGGCAGCATGCCCTCATAGCCCAGATAAGGTAGTGCCCATATCTTCTATAAAAAATATTAAGGTCGATCAGGTAATTATTGGGAGTTGTACAAATTCTTCATATAGCGATTTAGTGAAGGTGGCAAGAATTCTCGAAGATAAAACTATAGCAGAACATGTTTCTTTGGCGATAGCACCAGGGTCAAAACAGGTTCTGGCTATGCTTGCTCAAAATGGAATCTTAGCATCATTAATTATGTCAGGGGCAAGAATTCTTGAATGTGCCTGTGGCCCATGTATTGGCATGGGACAATCTCCGCCTACAAATGGTGTATCCTTGAGAACTTTTAATCGGAATTTTGAAGGGAGATCAGGTACACTCTCGGCAAAAGTTTACTTAGTAAGCCCCGAAGTTGCTGCTGCATCGGCACTTACCGGTTATCTTACTGACCCCAGAGAATTCGGATTAAAAGATTATATTGAAATTAAAATGCCTAAAACATTTTTAATTAACGATAATCTAATTATACCGCCAGAAAATAATCTTGAAGAGGTTGAAATAATTAGGGGACCTAATATAAAACCATTTCCAAAAGGTAAGCCCTTAAGTTCAGAGATTCAAGGAAAAGTTTTAACAAAAGTAGGTGACAATATCACCACAGATCATATAATGCCTTCAAATGCAAAACTTCTTCCTTATAGGTCAAATATACCCTATCTTTCTAATTATTGTTTGACTCCTTGCGATAGGGATTTTCCGAAGAAAGCAAGAGAAAACAGAGGTGGCTTTATTATCGGGGGCATAAACTATGGACAAGGATCAAGCAGAGAACATGCCGCTCTCGTCCCTTTATATTTAGGGGTAAAGGCTGTTTTGGCAAGATCATTTGCGAGAATACACCAGGCGAACCTTATAAATAATGGAATAATACCTTTGATATTTGAAAATCCAGAAGATTATGATGATATAGAAGAAATAGACGAACTTTTAATAGAAGATGCCATTTCCCAGGTCAAGAGCAGAACGATTAAGCTTAAAAATTTGACCAAGGGCAAAGAATATAAGATGATTTTAGATATTACTCTCCGACAGAGAGAGATGATAGTTCAAGGAGGACTTTTAAATTTAATAAGATTAAAAGAAAATACAAAAGAGTAATTTTATGTTAGGAGGAAATCAAGATTGGCTTATAATATTACCTTAATTCCTGGAGATGGAATTGGTCCACAAGTGACAGAAGCTGCAAAAATGGTTTTGGAGGCTGGTGGAGTAGAAATCAATTGGGAAGTTGTAGAAGCTGGTGAGAAAGTTATAGAAAAATATGGCACACCTCTTCCTGATTATGTGATAGATAGTATCAAAAGAAATAGGGTGGCATTAAAAGGACCGGTTACAACACCTGTAGGTACAGGTTTTAGAAGTATTAATGTAGCATTAAGGCAGGCGTTAAAACTGTATGCAAATGTAAGGCCTGTAAAGTCATATAAAGGAGTGCCTTCAAGATATAAAAATATTGATTTAGTAATAGTTAGGGAAAATACAGAAGGCTTATATACGGGAATAGAACATATGGTAGGAGAAGATGCCGCTGAGAGCATAAAGATAATAACCAGGAAAGCGAGTGAAAGGATTGCAAAGTTTGCCTTTGAGCTGGCTAGAAAAGAAGAAAGGAGAAAAGTTACAGCAGTTCACAAGGCAAATATAATGAAATGTACAGACGGACTTTTCTTAGATTGTGTTAGAAAAGTGTCTCAAGAATACCCTGAGATAATTTTTGAAGATGTGATAGTTGATGCAATGAGTATGAAGTTGGTTCAAATACCTCAAGATTATGAGGTTTTAGTTATGCCAAATCTTTACGGAGACATACTGTCTGATTTGGCAGCAGGATTAGTTGGGGGCTTAGGGGTAGTGCCGGGAGCTAATATAGGAGATAAAGAAATAGTATTTGAGCCGGCGCACGGATCAGCTCCAGAATTAAGTTCGAATATAGCTAACCCAACAGCAACAATACTTTCCGGAATAATGATGTTAAGATATTTAGGAGAGAGAGAAGCTGCAGACAGGGTGGAAAAAGCTGTGGCGAAAATTTTGAAAGAGGGTAAAAAAGTAACCCCTGATCTTGGAGGCAATGCAGGGACAGCAGAGTATATTAAAGCTGTCATAGATGCTATTATAGAGTGACCTTTATCATGGGGATTAACTTGGTGAAAATATACCAAAAATAAAAACAGAGAAGACCCGAGGCTTGCCCCTGGGATGAATGGCTGGTATAATGTAATTATAGGGAAAGGCGGTGTAAGAGTGGGCAAACACACTTTTATGCAGTTTTTCACAAAGAAGAAGAATTTTATGTTGCAGAATGTCTCGAAGTAGGGACTGTTAGCCAAGGACATACAATTGAAGAGGCAATTTTTAATTTAAAAGAATCAACTGGACTGTATCTTAAAGAATTTTCTTTACCTAATATTAATCATTCAATTTTAACTACTTTTGAGGGAATGACTTGATAATAATTATAATGATCGATATAATTGTCTATAGGAATTATAAGTCAAGGAGATTGTATTTATGTTAACTGAGTATATCGAGGAAGCTTTGAAAAGAGCAAAATATGAGATAATCGATGATGAAGAACCTTATTATGGAGAAGTTCCTGAACTTAAAGGTGTATGGGCTAGTGGCAAGACTCTCGAAG
Organism: bacterium; assembly: GCA_018894595.1. The sequence goes on along the minus strand of JAHIPN010000117.1, from coordinate 801 downwards.
AATGTAGAAAAAAACTTATTGAAGTAATAGAAGGTTGGTTTATTCTTAGCATAAAAAAAGGACTCTCTGTTCCGGAACTTGGCGGTATCACAGTAGAGGATGTTAAAATGGTGAGAATGTAAATACCTAAACTAAGTCCATTATCTTTTCATGAATTTATAAAAAAACTTAAAAAGTTTGGATTTAAAAGTCCTTACAGGGGTGGCAGCATTTATATATGATTAAGGATAATCTAAGACTTACACTTCCTAACCCGCATGGAAAAGGTATGGGTGTAGATTTGTTGATAAAAATATTAAACCACGCAGGTATTACCAGAGAAAAATGGTTACAGAAGTAACAACCCGTTCCCCGCTAAAATACTATCCGCTATCCGCCAAAATGCATCCTGCATCTTTTTTGTATTTTGTATTTTTCTTACACTTAAGACCCGCACCTATACGCTAAACCCTGTTTATATCGGAATATCAGGTTTCAACTATTAAAATGTTTCCGGTAAGGGGGGTTACCAAAATTAAGGCTAAATGGATAAGATGATATTAATTTAAATAATTTTAAAAAAAAGAAGGATTTTCTAAAGTTTTGTAGTATTATGAACATAAAGTTAAAAGTTTATTGAATTATCCTTTAATTAGGATACGTAAACGAATAAATATATTGGGAAAATAGGAATAAACAGCCAAAAGGGAAAAGACGCATTATTAGAATCTGAAAGAAAATATCGTATCATAGTAAAATATTTTCAAAAATTTTAAGGGAGGAAGATTAGATGTTTAAATATATATACTCGCCCCCCCCCCC
>JAHIPN010000116.1 GCA_018894595.1 bacterium | reverse complement strand
GCAGAAAATTATAGAAGGTACTGCCAATATTATTACCAAAGTAGTTGAAATAAGAGATCCCTACTCCACAGGGCACCAGCAAAGAGTCTCCAAACTTGCGACTGCTATAGCCCAGGAAATGAAACTTCCTCAGGATAAGATTGAGGGAATCAAAATTGCTTCCTTGGTTCATGATATTGGAAAGGTTAATTTACCCACTGAAATCGTAAGTAAGCCGAGTAAATTAGTGGAAGTAGAATTTAATTTAATCAAAAATCATCCCAGGGTTGGCTATAATATCTTGAAAAAAGTGAATTTCCCCTGGCCCATTGCTGAAATTGTTTTTCAACATCAGGAAAAGATAGATGGTTCAGGTTATCCGAGAGGATTAAAAGCTGATGAAATTTGTATAGAGGCAAAGATATTAGGGGTAGCAAATGTGGTTGAAGCAATGTCTTCTTATAAATCTTACCGGCCCGCTCTTAGTATTGATGAAGCTTTGGCTGAAATTGTCGAGAATAAAAATATTCTTTTTGACCCTGAAGTGGTCGATTCCTGTATTAAACTCTTCAAAGAAAAAGGATTTAAATTTGAATCGTAGCAGCACAGCGTGCCGTGCTGAATAAAGGCGTGCTGTGTTGAATAAGGAATATAATTATGGATTTAAATCAAAATCCTGAAACCGAAGAACTTGAGAAGCTGAAAGCAGAGACAATAAATGCTTTTACTTTTAGTAAGATTACTTTTCTAATATTCTTTATTGTTGTTCTGGTTATGAAAAATTTTCTTCGAATTCACATTTATAGAGAAGTTTATTTTCTTATTTTAGGGTGGCTTGCCTATTGCTGTTTAGCTCAATACATCTTTAAAAAAGGAAGAATAAGCCTTAAGACAATAAAAAAGACGGGATTTATTAACTATATTATCTGCTTGTTATTTACAACCGGTATCTTCTACTATATGGGTGGTATATTATGGATCGGGACTATCTTTTTTGTATTTATCATCCTTTATGCAAGCTTTCTATCTACCCCCAAGGAAGGATTAATTGTTGCCATTATTGCTTTTACCTGCTATAGTTCGATAATCTTTTTGCAATATCTGGGTCTTATCCCTTATAAGGAATTCTTTAAATTGACCCCTTATCTCTATAAAGATAGCCAATATGTTGTAACTACAACCTTAGCGGTAGGATTGGTATTTTTTTTAATCTTTGTTACAGGGAAAAACTTTGCCCAGAGGTTAAAACAAAAAAATGCTGAATTAGCGCAAGCTAAAAAAGAGTTGGAAGAATGGAGCGATAAGTTAGAGGAGGAGGTTAGATTACAGACCCTTGAGCTTAAAAAGGTAAATGAAGATTTAAAACGAGATGTCACTAAGCGTAAACAGGCAGAACGGGAGATAAAGCAGGGTTATAAGAAGCTCCAAAAGACCATGGAAGGCACTATTAATATCATAGCCAAGATTGTTGAAACCAGAGACCCCTATACTGCTGGCCACCAACAGAGGGTCTCTAAACTTGCCACTTCTATAGCCCATGAGATGATACTTTCTCAGGATAAGATTGAAGGAATAAGGATAACTGCTCTAGTACATGATGTTGGCAAGATAAGTATACCTGCTGAAATTCTAACTAAGCCGAGTAAATTAAATGAGATGGAGTTTGATTTAATTAAAAATCATTCCAAAGTAGGTAACGATATATTGAAAAAGATAGACTTCCCCTGGCCCTTAGCTAAAATTATCCTTCAACATCATGAGAGGAGAAATGGATCTGGTTATCCTGCTGGTCTTTCTGGTAGAAAGATCCTTCTGGAAGCCAGAATATTAGCGGTAGCAGATGTAGTAGAAGCAATGTCCTCTCACCGACCTTATCGGCCAGCTTTAGGTATCGATAAAGCCTTGGAGGAGATCTCACAAAACAAAGGTATTCTCTATGACCCCGAAGTGGTCGATTCCTGTCTTAAACTCTTTAAAGAAAAAGAATTTAAATTTGAATAAAACAACGGAGGGAAGATCTGGGTAGAATCTCTTCCCGGTTCAGGAACCACATTCTATTTCACCTTATAAGGAGGTAAATTATGTTAATTGAAGATACTAAAATTCTCTTGGTAGAAGATAACCCTGATGATGTTGAATTAACTCTGCTGGCTTTTAAAAAATATAACTTAAGCAATGAAATTGTTGTTGCCCGGGATGGACAAGAGGCCTTAGATATCCTCTTCCCCTCTGAAGAGAAGTCCAAGAAAAGTAAACTTCCCGATATCATCTTACTGGACCTTAAACTACCTAAAGTAAGCGGACTGGAAGTATTAAAAGAAATAAAGACTCATCCTGAGACCAGGATTATCCCGGTAATTGTCCTTACCACCTCTAATGAAGATAGAGACATACGGGATAGTTATCGCCTGGGGGTGAACAGTTATATTAGAAAACCGGTAAGATTTGATAAATTTGTGGAGGTAGTAAAACAGTTAGGTTTATACTGGATACTAATAAACCAAGTGCCTTCCCAGAAACAGGAGTGATATTATGAATAAGAAGCCACTAAATATCTTAATCCTTGAAGACAATAACGATGATGCCGAATTGATGGTAGCAGAACTTAAAAAAAATGGGTATGCCATTACCTGGAATAGAGTAGAGACTAAAGAAAGTTTAAAAAAATCCCTAAAAGATCCTCCAGATCTGATCTTAGCAGACTACAAACTCCCTTCGATAAATGCCCTGGATGCCTTAAAGATAAAACAGGAGATTGCTTCCACCATCCCCTTTATTATTGTCTCAGGGACCATCGGAGAAGAGTTTGCCGTAGAGTGTATCAAGGCCGGGGCTACCGATTATGTTCTAAAAGACAGGCTCTTCCGCCTATGTCCGGTAGTAGAGCGGGCTCTCAAGGAAGCAAAAGAAGATAAAAACCATAAACAGGCAGAAGATTTATTTAAACAACTTTTCCTTTCCTCTCCAAATGCCATTTTTATCATTCAAGATGGAAAATTCAAACTGGTAAATTCTCAGTTTGTAAAGGAGAGTGGTTTTTCCGAGGAGGGATTATTAAATAGAGATTCTCTTGAATTAGTTCATCCTGAAGACAAAGGAATGGTCAGAGAAATTGTTGTAAAAAATTTAAAAAACGGTCTTTCTTCTCCTTTTGAATTTAGAGGCGTTCGAAAAGGTGGAAAGATAATGTGGGCTTTGCAGGTAGTAACCTCTATCACCTACCAGGGAAGAAAAGCCATCCTGGGGAACTTCAAAGATATTACTGAAATTAAGCGGGTGGAGAAAGAACTTGAACAAAGCTACCGGAAGCTACAAGAGACTATGCAAGATACTATCAAGGTAATAGCCAAAGTAATAGAAGTAAAAGACCCTTATACTGCAGGCCACCAGTACAGGGTCTGCCAATTAGCCACCCATATAGCAAAAGAGTTAAAATTTCTTCCTGATAAACTCGAGGGGATAAGGATAGCTGCTCTGGTGCATGATATAGGAAAGATTAGCATACCAGTAGAAATCTTAAGTAAGCCTACTAAATTAAACGAGATAGAATACAGATTAATTAAAGACCATTCCCAGATAGGCTATGATATCCTAAAAACCATCGATTTCCCCTGGCCTGTAGCAGAAATTGTTCTCCAACATCATGAAAGATTAGATGGTTCAGGATATCCCAATAATTTAAAAGGTGATAAGATTCTTCCAGAAGCCAGAATCATGGGAGTAGCTGATGTAGTAGAGGCAATGTCTTCTCACCGACCTTATCGGCCAGCCTTAGGCATCGATAAAGCCTTAGAAGAAATCTCTCAGAACAAAGGCATCCTCTATGACCCGGAGATGGTAGATGCTTGTTTAAAAATCTTTAAAGAAAAAAGCTTTAAATTTGAATTGTAGCAGAACAGCTTGCTGTGCTGGGCGCACCTAAATAAATAAAATGATTATATGTTCATTAGATTGCCTGTAAACTTGTATGCGTTAGTTATTAGAGAGTTTAATTACTAAAAATTTCTTGTTTATTTTTAGGGGACAAATAAGATGAAAGATGAAAATAAAACCAAAGAGTGGCTTATCCAAGAATTAATAAAAATGCGGGAAAGTGAAAAGAAATATCGAGAGCTGGTGCAGAATACTAATAGTATCGTTTTGCGAATGGATATCAATGGTCGCATTACTTTTTTTAACGAATTTGCCCAGAAATTTTTCGGTTATACTAAAGATGAAATTTTGGGTAAGAACGTGGTGGGTACCATTGTTCCCGAGATGGACACCTCATATCGTGATCTGAAAGCGATGATCAAAGATATTATACAAAATCCTAACTTATACACTATCAATGAGAATGAAAATATACGTAGGAACGGCGAACGAGTATGGATTTTATGGACTAACAAAGGTGCTATTGATAAGGATGGACATATCACTGAAATCCTCTGCATTGGTAATGACATCACCGAACACAAGAAGACCGAAGAAGCACTCTATAAAAGCCAGCAAGAATTTGCCAGTCTATTTAAAAGCAGCCCTGAGGCCTTAGTCTATATGGATGAAAATAGCAATATCTTAGATATTAACCCTCGATTTACCGAACTTTTTGGTTATACTTTAGAAGAGATAAAAAGTAGAAACATCAATGATGGAATGATTCATCCTCCTGATAAGATAAAAGAAGGTAAAAATTTAGATAAGGTAGCTTTATCTAAGGGATATTTTAATTATGAAACCATCAGGAAGAAGAAAGATGGAACTTTAGTCCCTGTCTCTATCTCTGGTTCTAATATTTTAATTGATGGCCAAGTGAAGGGGGTATTAGGAATATATATTAACATCACTGAACGCAAAAGGTTAGAGGAAGAGCTAAAAAAGTTAGCTCGCTTTGATAATTTAACCGGTAGTTGTAATAGGGGATATGGTTTAGCTCTTCTTGACCAACAACTTAAATTAGCCAAAAGAAATAAGACCAAAATATTATTAGCCTATACTGATATAGATAATTTTAAAAATATTAATGATTCCTTTGGTCATGAAGAAGGGGATAAGGTCTTAAAAGAGGTAGTTAAACTATTTAAATCCACTCTAAGAGAGATCGATATCATCTGCCGTATGGGAGGAGATGAATTCTTACTAATCTTACCCGATAGTTCTTTAAGGGATATTCCTTTAATTAAAGAAAGGTTAAATAAAAATTTAGAAAGGTTAAACCAAGCTTTAAACGAACCTTATAAGATAGAATTCAGTACGGGTTTTTCCTCCTATGATCCGGATAACCCTCAATCTGTAGATGAATTAATCAGAATAGCTGATAAAAAGATGTATGAAGAGAAGAATGGTAAAAACAAAAAGCGTAGGGAGTAAAAGCATGCACAAAGGGGCAGGTCTACACATTTAAGGAGGTCTATTAATTTAAATGTAACTGATATACAAGAAAGACCTTGGTTGTATTTTGTTAACTAAAAGATTATTAAAAAAGAGGATTTTTAAAAATTTTGTAGAATATTATATTTATATTGTTATAATGTGTATAAATTAAATAATTTAAATTAATTTAGTTTTTTTTAAGTCTTTCGGTAAAGGTAAGAACATAAGGAGGTAAAAGATGAAGATAAAGAAAGAGAGCTTACATCTTCTTATTCTCGAAGATAATCCCGCCGATGCTGAGTTAGCAATAAGGGAACTAAAAAAAGAAGGATTTGTGGTCGAATGGAGTTTAGTAGAGACAGAGGAAGCCTTTCGAGAGGCTCTTAATCAAAAACCAGAAATAATCTTAGCTGATTATAACCTTCCTTCTTTTGACGGTCTTTCTGCCTTAAAGATAAAACAGGAAATAGTCCCTGAGATTCCTCTGGTTATCCTCTCTGGTACTATAGGAGAAGAGAGTGCGGTAGAATGTATAAAATCAGGAGCTACAGATTATGTATTAAAAGACAAGCTTTCCCGTCTGGGTCCTGTAGTAGAGCGAGCCCTTGAGGAAGCTCGTCTATACCGAGAGAGAAGGCAAGCAAGAGAATCCCTTCGAGAGAGTGAAGAGCGCTATCGTAATCTTATCGAAAGTACCTATGACCTTATCCAAAGCGTAACCCCTGATGGTTGTTTTTTATTTGTAAACCGAGCCTGGCAAGAGACCCTGGGTTATACTAAGGTCGAATTACCCAGCATCAATTTATGGAAAATTATTCATCCTCAATCTCTTTCCTATTGCCAAGAAATCTTTTCCCAGGTCATAGAAGGAAAATCAATCAAAAATATCCAGGCTACTTTTGTAGCCAAGGACGGCAGTCCAATTCAGGTGGAGGGAAATGTGACCGGACGTTATATGGGTGGTAAATTGATAGCTACTCATGGTTTCTTTCACGATATTACCGAGCGTAAGCAGTCAGAGGAAAAGCTTAGACAAAGTTATAAGAAGCTGCGAAAAATGTTAAAGGATATTGTCCAGACTGTAGCCTTAACGGTGGAAATAAGAGATCCTTATACTGCTGGCCATCAACAACGGGTAAGCCAATTAGCCTCAGCCATTGCCAGACAAATGAACCTTTCTCCAAATCAGGTAGAAGGAATCTATATGACGGCAATCCTTCATGATATCGGCAAAATCTCGATACCAGCAGAGATATTAACTAAACCTGGTCGCTTAACTGAGATAGAGATGAATATGCTTAAGACTCACCCTGAGGTAGGCTATGATATATTAAAAAGGATAGACTTTCCCTGGCCATTAGCTAAGGTCGTTCTCCAACACCATGAGAGGAGAGATGGCTCTGGCTATCCTAAGGGTTTAAAAGGTGATGAGATCCTCATAGAAGCAAGAATTATGGGAGTAGCTGATGTGGTTGAGGCGATGTCCTCTCACCGACCTTATCGACCGGCTCTCGGTATCGATAAAGCCCTGGAAGAAATCTCCCAAAACCGAGGTATCCTCTATGATCCTGAAGTGGTAGATACCTGTCTTAAACTGTTTAAAGAAAAGGGTTTTAAATTTTAAGTGTAGCACCACGGCGTGCCGTGCTGAGTGTGTTAGAAAACAAAGGAGTAGGCAAGAACATGAGGAAGAATAAATCTACCAAAGAAAGTTTCAGCAAATCAAATCCTTCAGAAGATAAAGATCATTCCTACAACATAGACAGACGGCTTTCAAAATTATTACTTGTTATTATTATAATTCTTACCCTGGCTGCCATAATTACAACAATTTATCTTAGCAATAGGAATCACCGTGAAATAGTGCGGTTAGCAACCGAACAATTCAACCAACAGCAATTAATATTGGCTCGCTCGGCTGCCATAGCTATTAAGAATTTTATTGCCGATGTTGAAGATGATATCCTTGCTTTATCAAAATTGCCTGTAGTGCAAAAGATGGAACCCGGGATACTTGAGAAGATGGAAATTTTATTTGGAGGAATTCCTCCGCAAACTTCTTCTCGACGATTGGATAAAGATGGTATCCTCCGTTACATCTATCCCCCCAAGGATTGGTGTACAGAGCTGATAGGAAGAGACTATAGTCAGGAGTCTTACTTTCAAAAGGCCAAAGAAACCGATGAAGTTGTATTATCCAGTTTGGTTATTAATGAGGCAGGAGAAAGGCGGCTACGAGTAGTTAGACCAGTTTATATTGAAGATGAAAAAGGGGAAAAAGAGTTTAATGGGATAATCATATGTTCTTTTGATCCGGAGATATTAAATACTCTATATATCTCTCCCATTATATCAGGTAAGACTGGCTACGCGAAGCTCTTAAACGAAGAGGGTGTCTTTCTAGCACACTATGAAAAAGAGTTTATTGGAAAAGATGCCTTTACAGTACGGGCTCAGACCAATCCAGAACTTTCTTATGATGCAATAAATAAGATTCAAAGAAAGATGATGGCTGGAGAGGAAGGGGTAGATCGTTATGTTTCGGGATGGCATCGGGGACAGAGTGGAGAGATCGAAAAACTTATTGCCTATACGCCAGTTCATATTTTTAACAAAGTTTGGTCAGTAGCGGTTTGTGCTCCAGTTGAGGAGGTAGAATGGATCACCAGTAAGGCCTACCAGAATGAACTATTAACCTTAGGATTTACCATTCTTTTTCTGACAGTTATAGGTATTTTCGTTTTTATAGTTTTTTACCGTTGGGCACAATCCTTAAAACAAGAGATAGAGATGCGAAAACAGGCGGAGAAAAAGTTAAAAAAAGCCCATGATGAATTGGAAATCCGAGTGAAAGAGCGTACTGCCGAACTTCAGACGGCCAATACAGAACTGAAAACTTTCTCCTATTCAGTCTCCCATGACCTGCGAGCTCCCTTACGGTCTATTGATGGTTTTTCTAAGATGATTCAAGAAGACTACTCTACAATTTTAGACAAACAAGGGCAGCATTATTTGCAGAGAATAAGAGCAGCAACCCAAAATATGGGTCAATTAATAGATGATCTTCTGGATCTCTCCCGTATCGGACGCCAGCCCATGAAAAAGAAGTTGATTAACCTGGAAACTATTATCAAAAAAGATTATCAAGTTCTTCAACAGGAATGGAAAGGTCGGAAAGTGAATTTTATTGTTCATAGGTGTCCCTCTGTCTTTGCTGATCCTAATTTAATGCGAATTGCCTTTATGAACTTACTGTCTAATGCCCTGAAGTTCACCCGAAAACAGACTACCACAGAGATTGAAGTAGGGTGTAAGAAGAAGAATAGCCAAACGGTCTTTTTTGTAAAAGACAACGGTATAGGTTTTGATATGAAATATGTAGACAAACTGTTTGCCCCATTTCAGCGATTACATCGAGCAGAAGAATATGAAGGCACCGGAATAGGTTTAGCTACGGTACAAAGAATAATTCACCGGCATGGTGGACAAATCTGGGTAGAATCCAAATCTGATTCTGGAACTACCTTTTATTTCACCTTATAAGGAGGTAAAATTATGAAACAACCAAAAGATATGAGAATCCTCTTAGTGGAGGATAATCCTGATGATATCGAATTAACCTTGAGAGTCTTCAGAAAATATCATATTATCAATCAAATTATTGTAGCCAGAGATGGCGAAGAGGCCCTGGAACACCTTTTTAATTCTCGAAAGGGTATTCCGGAGGAAGAGCGGCCCGACTTAATATTACTGGATCTGAAATTGCCCAAGGTAGATGGGTTGGAAGTACTCCATCAGATTAAGAGTCATCCCCGAACTCAACCTATTCCGGTAGTTATTCTAACCTCCTCTAAAGAAGAAGATGACTTAATTAAAAGCTACCAATTGGGGGTAAATAGTTACATCCGCAAACCGGTAAATTTTGACAATTTTATTGAGGTGATAAGGCAATTGGGGTTATACTGGCTGTTATTAAATGAACCACCTCCACCCCCCCCCGAAAAATAGGAGGTAAAAGATGAAGAAAGACACTTTGCATCTTTTAATTCTGGAAGATAATCCGGCTGACGCTATGTCCTTTCATCGTCCCTACCGATCAGCTTTAGGGATCGATAAAGCCTTGGAGGAAATCTCTAAAAACAAAGGCATTCTCTATGACCCGGAAGTAGTAGATATTTGCCTTGAGCTTTTTAAAGAAAAAGGATTTAAATTTGAATCGTAGCAGCACGGCGTGACGTGCTGAATAAATATATATCAAATTAAATTAATAAAAAAGGAAAACAATATTATCAAATATCATTACGGTTCTCTAAGATTAAGAAATTATAATTATTCTTCTCCCGGTGCATGTTTTATTACTATATGTTCTTATCAAAGAAGATTTATTTTAGGAAATATAATTGACAGTGAAATGTTCTTGAATAAATTCGGAGCTATAGGTAAAGACGAATGGTTAAAAACCACACAATTACGTAAAAATGTAAAATTAGATGAATATATTATTATGCCTAATCATTTTCATGGTGTTATAATATTAGAGGATATTAATAATCATAAGGACACGGCTCGCCGTGTCCTTATACAAGAATCATTTGGAAAACCAATTTCTGGTTCAGTCCCAAGTATTATTCGTTCCTTTAAATCTGCAGTTACCCGACAAATTAATCTTTTGTCTTATCCTCAT
>JAHIPN010000115.1 GCA_018894595.1 bacterium | reverse complement strand
AGCATTATTTAACAAATGATCAATATTTTTATAACCATTACTTTCTAATATTTTCCCAATCTTAATCTTGGGATAATTTCCATGAAGACTTTTAGTATCAAGTGGTATTCTTTTATTTCTTAGATATTTTTCAATATTTATTGTATCAAGTGTCTCATTTAACTTTAAATTATTCAATAAAAAGGGAATTAAGGGGTCAAGTCTTGCAATATCACTTTTCATCTTCCCCCTCGATTTTTTTAATCGCTCTGCTCGCTGTAGAATAATGCACGCTAAAAAATTCTTGGAGTTAAATCTTTATTATTAACAAATTAGACTTATTTAATTGTCAGCGGTAAAGATTTGCCCCTGAAATGTATTCATATTTTAAAATATAACAAGATTTTTTTCTATTTCAGGGTAAATATTATCGATTTGTTTTTGAATTTCAATAGTTTTATACAATGCTGTAACAATGCGGCAATATCGTGGTGCATCTTCCATCATTTTGTCTTTTCTGTCTTTCAGGTATTTGTGTAAGACCTGATAACCGCCAATATGATAATTCCAGATCTCCGGTGGAACACCTTCAAAATATTTTTCTTTATTAATATAAATACGCTGCTCATCTTCTTTGTAGATTACTTTTTCAATGCGGTCGTTATCTCCGGAACCCTGATATTTAGCAATGGGCGAATCGAGTTCCGAACTTTTGAGTAAGTGCAGATTGGCTAATTCTTTGCCAAATTTTCCCATTTCTATGAATAGATCATAATTCGAAGTGAATGGTACACGGGGAAAATCAATTTTAAGAAACTCTGCGTAAGTTTCACGGTAGATATTACTGTAAAAAACACCATAGATGTAATAGAGGATTTCTTCAGGAGTGGGTTTCCTGTCATAAGATTTACTTAGTTTTTCAAATACAAATGGCGAAATATTTGGTTCTTTTTCATTTTGGGTATGATTGAAAAGATTTTTATTTTTTTCATCAGGATATAGATACAAAGGTGCTAGTTGAATTATGCCTTTACTACTGAAAAATGTACGATTATCAACCATGCATTCTGAAACAATAAAATGAGAATACGTAACATTACCAGAATACTGCCTTACGAAACATATTGCAATATTATCTTCCAGCATGTGACGCATATATTTCGGTCTTCCCCAATCAACCATAATTTCAGTATAGTAGATATATCTTACGTCGAAGGGGCGATAAAGTATTTTTTGATAATATGTATCCCAATTTCTATCTTTAGATAATTTATTTCGGGCTAACGATAATTTCCAACTCCTTGTATCTTTAAGTTTATATGTATCCTTAACAATTTCATCTGGCAAAGCAAGATTTTTAAATTGTAGCATTCTATTCCTTGCTTCAGATTTATCAAAACCAATTACAAATTTATCTCGTGCAGTTACAATTCCCGTTACATTTATCGGAAATATTTCATCGATCCTTTTCCACTTTAAATATCGTTGAATATGTGAAGTATTTCGGGGAATGAAAAAATACCAGGGCGAAGCGGGTTTAATTTCATGATAATTATTTTCATTAAACTCATTGTTATCGAGCCAATCATATTTTTCATGTCGCAGACCATATAAATCAGCATGATAAATTTTTGAATCTTTTTGTTCTTTATTTCTAACAAATAAAACAATGGCAACGCCCTGCCTAATGTCAAAGACATTTTCGTCTTTACCGCCCTCAGGTGTGGTTTCTCTTTTTAAACTATTGCCGTGCAAATCAAGAATGTAAATCTCATCAAAAGTTTTCATTAAACTCTGGCGCATACCGCGAAAGGTGGGATTATCCAGATAGCCGTGATTGGTGATCATACCTACAATACCGAAACCGGACTTCTGAACTTTCCACTGGGCAAAGCGTAGAAATTTAACATAATCATCCTGGAGCCAGAGCTTTTTCTCCCCCAGCGGCTCACTATCTACCTTGTAATAACTCTGGCAGCCATCGATATCTTCTTTTAATAACTTTTCCGTCCATTCGTTAACATTGGAAGAAATACCGCTGTAGGGTGGATTACCAAGAATCACCAGGATTGGCTGTTCTTTTTTCACTTTGCCCGCCAGGTGGCTTTCTTCACTTAATGAACTCACCCCGGGAATGGAAATTTGTTTAATCTCTTCCATCTCCAATGTATTGGTCAAATAAAGTTTAAAACGCTCATCATCAGAAAGATTATAATTAAGTTCATCCAGAATAAACCCTATCTTTAAATGACCAATCGCATAAGGGGCCATCATCAGTTCAAAGGCATAAAAGTCTTGCAGAATGTGGTTTTTAATCCAGTGATGCAAGCCACCTTCACCGTATTTTGTGATAAATTCTTTTGCTGCCAGGTGAATCGCTGCTGCGGGAAAAGTGAGCGTCCCACCTGCCGGATCAAGTAGTTTGACTTCTTGACTGGCCAGGCCATCGGAAAAACCGAAATGAGTTTTTAAAATAGAATGTATTGAACGGACAATATAACCGACTACTGCTTCCGGTGTATAATATACACCACGCCGTTCTCTAATTTCGGGATCGTAGGTAGATAAAAATGTTTCATAGAAGTGAATTATCGGATCTTTACCTTTGCCGGTACTGTAATATTCATGCAGTATCTTTTTGACATCGGTAACATGCAATAGCTCGGCAATATCTTCAACGATAATTTGCAGGGACTTGGGCGGATCTTCCAGAGAAATGAACCGGAAGACATCGCGCAGAATACCGATGGTATTCGGAATATAATCAAAAGCCAGTCTGCGATTAAATTCACCATTTGCTCTGGTACGAGCAGCAAAAAGGCCGTAGGTAATCGTCTGGGCGTAAAGATCGGCAAATTGTTTTTCAGTCAATGTTCCAATCAGATATTTTTTAAAGGCTTCATAAAAACCAATAATTTGTTTTTGTCCTTTGGTCCCCTCTTCTTCCATTTCCACAGCAATTACTTCATCGCGTAAAAAGCGGGTACGTTTGGCTAATTCAATAGCCAGAGAGCGGGCAGATTTTACTTTAGGTAGAGAAAAGGAAAAGAAAGTCTCAAAAAATTCTTTGAATCGATCAAGGTTTTCGACCGGTGGTGGGGTATGTAATCGTCTGGCAATCATAGGCCGTCCAATCATCACCTGAGCAATTCGCTGACCATCCCGGTATAGTCGAAATTCATAAAAATTAGTGAGAATAACATTGGGAAAAGTAGAACAATAACGTTTCAATTGTTCAGTACCTTCAATATAATCCAAATTACCAACAGAAGGATCTTTGGCTTCAATATAACCGATAATTTGGTTTTTCCCGTCCCAAATACGAAAATCGGGATTCCCCGCTTCCGTTTTTTTGGGAAGTATTGTAATATCGATATTCTTTACTTTTAAAATAGCGGCCATTTTTTTGATTAATTCATCCAGGTTGGTGTAATAGCTTTCCTCTCGGGCATCACCGCGTTGAAAAGTATTTGTAAGATTCTTAAGGTATTGTTCTAATAATTGTTTTAACAAAGTTTATTTCCTTTTCAACAGGATTTTTAAATAAATACTCGGGTCAATAATTTCTTGGGGTCTGGTCTTCATACTTGAAAGACCTATTTCTAAAAATTAAAGTCTCCCTTAATGCACTATTTTAAAATGTTTCTATATTGTGCTAGAGAACGGTTTTTTCATACTTCAAGAATATATATTTATCTTATTGAATCGCCACCAGCGGTTAAAAGAATTAGTTTTTTTCGATTTGCCTATATCTTAATATTAATTCGACAAAGGT
>JAHIPN010000114.1 GCA_018894595.1 bacterium | reverse complement strand
TGATTGTAGATCTAATGATTATGAATTAATCCCCTTTAAAAACCACAATTATCAGATAGTAATTTGTAATTCTAAGATTCAAAGAGGGTTGGTTGATTCTGAATATAATAAAAGAAAAGAAGAATGTAAAGTAGCTGCCGAATTTTTTAAGCATAAATTAAACCGCGACATGCGAGCTTTAAGAGATATTAGCATAGATGAATATAAAAGATATCAGGCGCAATTACCTGAGGTTATCGCCCGTAGAGCCAGACATGTAATTTCAGAAAATCATAGGGTTCAAACTGGGGTGCAAGCTTTAAGAGAGGGAAATTTTTCAGCCTTTGGTCAACTGATGATAGAATCACACCATAGTCTTAAGAATGATTACGAGGTAAGTTGTACTGAATTGGACCTTCTGGTTAATTTGGCCTTAAAACAAGAGGGAGTCTTGGGAGCCAGAATGACAGGTGCTGGCTTTGGAGGTTGTACTGTAAACTTATTAAGAAGAGAGTATATCGATGTCTTTGAAAAAACGATTAAGCAGGGATATAAAAAAATTACCGGTATCCTTCCGGATATATATGTAACTCCACCTGCTGAGGGAGCCAAAGTTTTGGAGTTAAGGTGATAAAGGATAAAAGAATTGATAGTATAAGGGTAAGAAGATAGCTTGATTGGTCACCATGTAACTTTAAAAGGTTTTATTTATTATTTAATTTAAAAATATGCTATTATATTTTACATAAAACAAATAACGAGGAAATATTCGGAGGTGTTAAGGTTGGCAAAATATATCATGGCTCTGGATCAGGGAACTACCGGTTCTCGAGCGATAATCTTCAATCATAATGGAACTATAGTTAGTACTGCCAGTAAAGAATTTAAACAAATTTATCCTAAGCCGGGCTGGGTAGAACATGACCCCACAGAAATTTGGTCCTCTCAGATAGAAGTGGCAAAATCTGCCTTAGATAAGGCTGACCTAGAAGCTGGTGATATAGCTGCTATCGGTATAACTAATCAAAGAGAGACTACTATAGTTT
The DNA here is from genome assembly GCA_018894595.1 of bacterium. Next base: position 977 of record JAHIPN010000114.1, on the reverse strand, counting down.
GGGATAAAAAAACCGGTAAACCGGTTTATAATGCTATTGTATGGCAATGTCGAAGGACTGCCCCCATATGCGACCAGCTTAAAAAGAAAGGGTTAGCAGAGATCATCCAAAAAAAGACCGGGCTGGTGGTTGATGCCTATTTTTCCGGCACCAAGATTAAATGGATTTTAGATAATGTAAGTGGAGTCAGAGAGAAAGCCGAAAAAGGAGAAGTTCTTTTTGGTACAGTAGACAGCTGGCTTATCTGGAATTTAACCAAAGGCAAGATTCATGTCACCGATTATTCTAACGCCTCTCGGACAATGATTTTTAATATCCATAATCTTGATTGGGATGAGGAGATATTAGCAGAACTGGATATCCCTCGAGAGATGCTCCCCAAAGTTTTGCCCTCGAGTTATATTTATGGAAGCACAGATAAAGAGATATTCGGAGTAGAAATTCCTATCTCTGGAGATGCCGGAGACCAACAGGCCGCCCTTTTCGGCCAGGCCTGTTATGAACCGGGCATGGCAAAAAATACTTATGGAACTGGTTGCTTTATATTGATGAATACCGGAGAAAAGATTATTCCTTCCAAGAACGGCCTTTTGACTACTATTGCCTGGGGAGTTAATGGTAAGGTGGAATATGCCTTAGAAGGGAGTATCTTTATCGCTGGGGCAGTAGTCCAGTGGTTAAGGGATGAACTTGGGCTTATAAAAAGTTCTAAAGAAATTGAAAAATATGCCTTAAAGGTTAAAGATACTAATGGAGTTTATTTAGTCCCTGCCTTTGTGGGTCTTGGTGCTCCTTACTGGGATATGTATGCGCGGGGAATTATCGTGGGATTAACTCGGGGGGTCAAAAAAGAACATATCTTAAGAGCAGCAGAGGAATCCATAGCTTATCAAAGCCGTGATGTCCTGGAAGTTATTCAGAAAGATTCAGGGATTAATCTAAAAAAATTAAAAGTTGATGGCGGGGCAGTAAGAGAT